>DASVLM010000429.1:0-2517 GCA_036384875.1 Noviherbaspirillum sp. | reverse complement strand
CATACAAACACATTCCGGCTTCAAGGCGCAACGAGTCGCGCGCGCCAAGGCCGATCGGAGCAACCTCAGGTTGGGCAAGCAGCAAGCGTGCGAGCTCTTCGGCTTTGTCGTTCGGTACGGAAATCTCGAAGCCATCTTCGCCCGTATAACCGGAGCGGCTGATGAAACACTCGACGCCGACAAGGTTTACCTTTGCTGTCTGCATGAACACGAGTTGCGCAACCTCCGGCGCCAGGCGTGCCATCACGGCTGCGGCAGTCGGCCCTTGCAATGCCAGCAATGCACGATCAGCAAGTTCTTCCACCGTGCAGCGGCCGCCGAGGTGCTTGCGCATGTGAGCAATGTCCTGTGACTTGCAGGCAGCGTTCACCACGACGAAGAGATGGTCGCCGCCATTGGACACCATCAGGTCGTCGAGAATGCCGCCCTGCTCGTTGGTGAACAACGCATAACGCTGCGTGTTGAGCGGCAAGTCGATGATATCGACCGGCACCAACGTCTCCAGCGCAGCAGCAGCCTCCGGCCCCGACAGGCGAACCTGCCCCATGTGCGACACATCGAACAGGCCAGCCTGTGCACGTGTATGGTTGTGCTCCTTCAGCACTCCAGTCGGATACTGCACCGGCATTTCGTAGCCGGCGAAAGGCACCATGCGCGCACCAAGCTCGACATGCAGGTTGTACAGCGGAGTGCGGGACAATGCTTGCGTCGTGTTTTCCATAAAACCGTTTTCCTCAGTTATGCGCTGGCGCCATCGGGCATCAGCATTCGATCACGTTGACCGCCAGTCCTCCCCGCGCGGTCTCCTTGTACTTCGTTTTCATGTCGGCACCGGTCTCGCGCATGGTCTTGATGACCTTGTCCAGCGAGACGAAATGATGGTCGTTGCCGCGCAGCGCCATGCGTGCCGCATTGATCGCCTTGATCGAGCCCATCGCATTGCGCTCGATGCACGGCACCTGCACCAGTCCGCCGATCGGATCGCAGGTCAACCCGAGGTTGTGTTCCATGCCGATCTCGGCGGCATTCTCTACTTGCTCAGGCGTACCGCCCATCACCTCAGCCAATGCGCCGGCCGCCATCGAGCATGCGACACCGACCTCACCCTGGCATCCAACTTCGGCGCCGGAAATCGATGCGTTTTCCTTGTACAAGATGCCAATTGCCGCAGCAGTCAGCAGGAAGCGCATCACGCCTTCTTCGCTCGCACCCGGCACAAAGCGATGGTAGTAATGCAGTACCGCCGGAACAATGCCCGCCGCGCCGTTGGTCGGTGCGGTTACCACGCGTCCACCTGCCGCGTTCTCTTCATTGACCGCCAGCGCATAGAGATTGACCCAGTCGAGCATCGACAGCGGATCGCGCAGATTGGCTTCCGGCTGGCTAGACAGCTTGCGATACAACTCTGCTGCGCGGCGCCTTACCTGCAATCCGCCGGGCAACGTACCTTCCTTCTCGCATCCCCGACGCACGCATTCCTGCATCACCTGCCAGATCCGCGCCAATCCATCGCGGGTTTCCTGCTCGGGTCGCCACGCCTTTTCGTTCTCGAGCATCAGCTGACTAATCGACCACCCGGTCTTGCTGCAGAGGCCGAGCAATTCCCCGGCAGTCTTGAACGGATATAGAACGGCCGTCGTGTCCGGCACGATACGGTCAACGCCGACGGCATCCTCGTTGACGACGAATCCGCCGCCAACCGAGTAATACACTTTGCTGTTCAATTCCGCGCCCGATGCATCGCACGCCGCAAAACGCATGCCGTTCGGGTGGAACGGCAAAGGTTTTCGATACATCAGCAGGTGTTCGCCTTCGACGAACGGAATCTTCCTGCGGCCGAGCAGATTGATCTGCTTATCCTGCCTGATTGTGGCGAGCATCTCCGGCACGGCATCAGTATCGACGAGGTCGGGTGCCTCGCCTTGCAGTCCGAGCAGCACTGCCTTGTCGCTGCCGTGTCCTTTACCGGTGGCGCCAAGCGAGCCATACAACTCCGCTCGAACACTCTCAGTCCGGTCCAGCAATCCGGACTCCTGCAGTCCGGTTACGAACTGCAGGGCAGCCCGCATCGGGCCAACCGTATGCGAACTGGATGGCCCGATGCCAATCTTGAACAACTCGAAAACACTGATGGCCATGCCAACCGCCCGTCCAACGTTACCCCTTGATAGTCCCTCCTTCCGCAGGAAGGAGGGTCTTGTATTCCGCGCACTCTCGTTCGAATCCCGGCGCGCTGGAACGTACCGCTTACTCGTAATCAGCCATCGGCGGGCATGCACAAACGAGGTTGCGGTCGCCATACACGTTATCCACGCGGCCAACAGGCGGCCAGTACTTCGCATCGCGCAGCGACTTGACCGGGAAGACCGCCTGCTCGCGAGAATACTTGCGATTCCATTCGCCGGTGATATCGGTCGCCGTGTGGGGCGCGAATCGCAGCGGGCTTTCCTCCGCCTTCAGTTCGCCTCGCTCGACGGCACGGATTTCCTCGCGGATCGCGATCATTGCCTCGCAGAA
>DASVLM010000428.1:0-2960 GCA_036384875.1 Noviherbaspirillum sp. | reverse complement strand
CAACATGGGATGCCCGGTGAAGAAGGTCTGCAACAGCTGGTGCGGTTCGGCATTGCTGCAGGATGAAGCGCTGGTCGGCAGAATTCTCGATGCGGTGGTCGGCGCAGTCGATGTGCCGGTGACCCTGAAATTTCGCACCGGCTGGAACCGGCTGAACAAGAATGCCCTGGCGATTGCGAAGATGGCCGAGTCGGCTGGCATTGCAATGCTGACTTTGCACGGTCGCACGCGGGCCGACGGCTACACTGGCGAGGCGGAGTACGACATCATCGCTGCCGTGAAAGCCGCAGTCTCGATTCCCGTTGTTGCGAACGGCGACATCACCACGCCGGAAAAGGCGAAGTTTGTCCTGCAATACACGGGTGCCGACGCCATCATGATCGGCCGCGCAGCACAGGGGCGCCCGTGGATCTTTCGCGAAATCGAACATTACCTGCGCACCGGGACGTATTTGCCGGCGCCAACGGTGGCCGAGGTGCGTGCGCTGATGAGCGAACACCTGCAGGCGCATTACGCTTTCTATGGCGAATACATGGGTTTGCGCACCGCACGCAAGCATATCGGCTGGTATGTGCGCGACCTTCCCGGTGGTGAAGATTTTCGCCAGCGCATGAACCGCATGGAGGATTGCGCGGAACAGCTGGCAGCGGTCGATTTCTTTTTCGAATCGCAGTTGCACTACGGCGAGCGGTTACAATACGGCCTCGCCGAAGACAAGCTGGCCGCTTGACCCCCATAAAAATACAAGACAGCACATCGCAATGAGCAAAGACAACATCCAGGACGTCGTCAGGAAAAGCCTTGAAAAGTATTTTCGTGACCTCGGGGAGCTGCAACCATCCAATGTCTACGAGATGGTGGTCTTTACCGTGGAAAAGCCGATCCTGGAAGTTGTGATGGAACGCGCCGACGGCAACCAGTCGCTGGCCGCGGAAATGCTGGGTATCAACCGCAACACCTTGCGCAAGAAGTTGCAGCAGCACGGGCTGCTGTAATGTGAGCCATAACGTAAGCAGCGCATCGCCCGCATGAGTGTCGGCGATGCGCTGCTTACGTTATCAGTCACTTTCGTTCAATCGTCATCATGATCAAACAAGCCCTCATCTCGGTCTCCGACAAGACCGGCGTTCTCGAATTCGCCAAAGCCCTCGCAGCGATGGGCGTGAACATCCTTTCGACCGGCGGCACAGCCAAGCTGCTGGCCGACAATGGCGTGAAGGTAACCGAGGTGGCGGACTATACCGGTTTTCCGGAAATGCTGGACGGCCGGGTGAAGACCCTGCATCCCAAGGTGCACGGCGGCATCCTCGCTCGCCGCGACCTGCCGGAGCATGTCGCCGCACTGGAAAAGCACGGCATCCCGACCATCGACATGGTGGTGGTGAACCTGTATCCGTTCCAGCAGACCGTGGCCAAGGAGCAGTGCTCGCTGGAAGATGCAATCGAGAACATCGATATCGGCGGCCCGACCATGCTGCGTTCCTCGGCGAAGAATCACAAGGACGTGGTGGTGGTGTGCGATCCGGCCGACTATGGCCGCGTGCTCGATGAAATGAAGGCAAACAAGGGCGAAGTCGGCTACGACACCAAGTTTGCGCTCGCCACCAAGGTGTTCGCCCACACTGCGCAATACGACGGTGCCATCACCAACTACCTGACTGCGCTCGGCGCCGACAAGCAGCACACCACGCGCAGCGCCTATCCGCAGACGCTCAACCTGCATTTCGAGAAAGTGCAGGAAATGCGCTATGGCGAGAATCCGCACCAGTCGGCCGCGTTCTATCGCGACCTCGCGCCGGTGGCCGGTTCGCTGGCGAATTACAAGCAATTGCAGGGCAAGGAACTGTCGTACAACAATATCGCTGATGCCGATGCGGCATGGGAATGCGTGAAGACCTTCGATGAGACGGCATGCGTCATCATCAAGCACGCCAATCCTTGCGGCGTGGCGGTCGGTACCGATACGCTGGACGCGTACAGCCAGGCATTCAAGACCGACCCGACTTCCGCATTCGGCGGCATCATCGCCTTTAACCGTGAACTGGACGGCAAGGCAGCGGAACAGGTTGCCAAGCAGTTCGTCGAAGTGCTGATCGCGCCGTCCTTCACCGCTGAAGCGAAGCAGGTATTCGCGGCCAAGCAGAACGTACGCCTGCTGGAAATCCCGCTGGCACAGGCGGTGAACGCCTACGACATGAAGCGTGTCGGCGGCGGCCTGCTGGTGCAATCGCCGGATGCGCGCAACGTCGCCGTGGCCGAATTGAAGGTCGTGACGAAGAAGCAGCCGACGCCGCAACAGATGCAGGATCTGATGTTCGCCTGGCGCGTCGCCAAGTTCGTGAAGTCGAACGCCATCGTGTTCTGTGCCAATGGCATGACGCTGGGCGTCGGCGCGGGCCAGATGAGCCGCGTGGATTCCGCGCGCATTGCGTCCATCAAGGCACAGAACGCCGGCCTGACGCTGGCCGGCTCGGCCGTGGCGTCCGATGCCTTCTTCCCGTTCCGCGATGGCCTCGATGTGGTAGTGGATGCAGGCGCAACTTGCGTGATCCAGCCGGGCGGCTCCATGCGCGACCAGGAAGTCATCGACGCGGCGGACGAGCGCGGCGTGGTAATGCTGTTCACCGGCACGCGTCATTTCCGTCATTAATCGTTCCGGCCCTCCCTGTCGCAGCGGGGAGGGCGTCTCAGCATGAAAATCCTCGGCATCGACCCCGGCTTGCGTACCACCGGTTTCGGCGTGATCACGAAACAGGGCAACAAGCTTGCCTATGTCGCGTCGGGCACCATCAAGACACCGGATGCCGATCTGCCGCAGCGGCTCAAGACCATCCTCTCCGGTGTCGGTGAAGTCATCCGTACCTATTCGCCCGATTGCGCGGCGATCGAAAAAGTCTTCGTCAACGTCAACCCGCAATCCACACTGCTGCTCGGGCAGGCGCGCGGCGCGGCGATTTGCG
>DASVLM010000427.1:0-4646 GCA_036384875.1 Noviherbaspirillum sp. | reverse complement strand
TTCATGTTGGCTACGACAAAATTCACGACATCTTCCAGCGCCTTCGTACCATCCTGCAGGCGATTGCGATTAGCGGCGAGGTCAGCGGAATCCACTGCGGACAATTCCTCGACCGTCTGGCGCACTTGCGCCAAGATGCCTTTGGCGATCGCGCCGCCGTCGCGCACGGTCTTGCGGCCGACAAGATCGTTGGCCTGGATTGCCGTCGTGCCTTCATAGATCGGCAGGATACGCGCATCGCGATAGTACTGGGCAGCGCCGGTTTCCTCGATGAAGCCCATGCCGCCATGCACCTGGACACCGTTGGACGCGACATCGATCGACATTTCCGTCGACCAGCCTTTGACGATGGGCACCATGTACTCGTAGAACGCCTGGTAGGTCTTGCGCACACCTTCGTCCGTGTGATGATGCGCAGCATCGAAGGCAGCGGCAGTCACATAGGACAGCGCACGCGCAGCTTCGGTGTGGGCACGCATCGACATCAGCATGCGGCGCACGTCCGGGTGGTTGATGATCGACACAGGTCCGGCGGAGCCGGCAAGGTCGCGCGACTGCACGCGGTCGCGTGCATACTGCACCGCCTTCTGGTAGGCGCGCTCGGAAACGCCGATGCCCTGCATGCCGACCGCAAAACGCGCCGCGTTCATCATGATGAACATGTATTCGAGGCCGCGGTTTTCCTCGCCCACCAGTGTGCCGATCGCACCGCCATGGTCACCGAATTGCAGCACCGCAGTCGGGCTGGCCTTGATGCCGAGCTTGTGCTCGATGGATACACAATGCGCGTCGTTGCGCTCGCCAAGCGAACCGTCCTTGTTGACGAGATACTTCGGCACGATGAAGAGCGAAATTCCCTTCACGCCTTCCGGCGCATCGGGCGTGCGTGCCAGCACGAGGTGGATGATGTTCTCCGCCATGTCGTGCTCGCCGTAAGTGATGAAGATCTTGGTGCCGTAGATCTTGTAGGTGCCGTCGCCCTGCGGCACGGCGCGCGTACGCACCAGCGCGAGGTCGGAACCGGCCTGCGGCTCCGTCAGGTTCATGGTGCCGGTCCATTTGCCGGAGATCAGGTGGGGCAGGAAGGTCTGCTTCTGCTCTTCGCTGCCCGCTGTCAGCAGCGCTTCGATGGCGCCGTCGGTCAGGAGCG
Organism: Noviherbaspirillum sp.; assembly: GCA_036384875.1. Lineage (GTDB taxonomy): Bacteria > Pseudomonadota > Gammaproteobacteria > Burkholderiales > Burkholderiaceae_D > Noviherbaspirillum. Next base: position 3,496 of record DASVLM010000427.1, on the reverse strand, counting down.
GGCACAGCGCGAACGACAGGTTCGCCGAGTTCAGCATTTCGATGCACGGCGTCGCCACCAGTTTCGGCAAGCCCTGGCCGCCGAATTCCACCGGATGCTGCACGCCCTGCCAGCCGGCTTCGCCGAAGGACTTGAATGCTTCCTTGAAGCCCTTGGTGGTCGTCACCTTGCCGTCGTGCCATGCGCTCGGCTCCTTGTCGCCGGGAACGTTGAGTTCAGCGATGACTTCGCCGCAGAACTTGGCATTTTCCTCGAGGACTGCTTCCACCGTTTCCGGCGTGGCGTCCTCGAAGCCGGGCAATGCATTTACTTGGGACAGGCCGGCGAGTTCGTTCATCACGAACAGCATGTCCTTGATCGGTGCGACATAGCTCATTGGGGGCTCCAAAAAGAAAAGGCAGGGATGACGGGAAGTATGGCGAAGCGCGGAGAAAAAGACCGTCAACTTCGCGACAAACCCGACAGTCCTGCCCGGTATTTTTTCTATAGTTGTTGCTGCGCGAAGCAGCTCTCGCCGCTTCGCGCTTGATCACTTAGCCGAGCTCGGAAACCAGCTGCGGCACGATCTCGAACAGGTCGCCGACGATGCCGTAGTCGGCCACCGAGAAGATCGGCGCTTCGGCATCCTTGTTGATCGCGACGATGGTCTTCGAATCCTTCATGCCGGCCAGGTGCTGGATCGCACCGGAGATGCCCACCGCGATGTAGAGCTGCGGCGCGACGATCTTGCCGGTCTGGCCCACTTGCCAGTCGTTCGGCACGAAGCCTGCGTCCACTGCAGCGCGCGATGCGCCCATGGCCGCGCCCAGCTTGTCGGCCAGCGGCTCCAGGATCTTGAAGTTTTCGCCGGAACCCATGCCGCGACCGCCGGATACGATCACCTTGGCTGCGGTCAGTTCGGGGCGATCCGACTTGGCCACTTCACGCGATACGAATGCGGATTTCGCGAAGTCGGCTGCAGCAGCAATCGTTTCCACTGCTGCATTGCCGCCGTTGGCGGCTGCATCAAAACCGGTGGTACGGACGGTAATCACCTTGACGGCATCCGACGATTGCACGGTAGCGATAGCGTTGCCGGCGTAGATCGGGCGCTCGAAGGTATCGGGCGAAACGACCTTGGTGATTTCGGAGATTTGTGCAACGTCCAGCTTGGCTGCCACGCGCGGCAGGATGTTCTTGCCGTAGGCAGTGGCGGGCGCCAGGATGTGGCTGTAGGACGAAGCGATTGCCAAGGCCTGCTCGGCGATATTTTCGGCCAGGCCTTCTGCAAAGTAAGCTGCATCGGCCAGCAGGACCTTGGTGACGCCGGCAACCTTGGATGCGGCTTCAGCAGCGCCACCGGCGTTGCTGCCGGCAACCAGGACGTGGACGTCACCACCGCACCGGGCGGCAGCGGTGATGGTATTGAGCGTGCTTCCCTTGAGCGAAGCGTTGTCGTGTTCGGCAATGACGAGTGCGGTCATGATGTATTCCCTGTTCTGAATTCGGTTAGATGACTTTCGCTTCGTTCTTCAGCTTGCTCACCAATGTGGCGACGTCCGGAACGATCACGCCGGCGGAGCGCTTGGCCGGCTCGGCAACCTTGATAGTCTTCAGGCGCGGAGTAACGTCAACACCGAGGTCGGCCGGCGTGACGGTTTCCAACGGCTTCTTCTTCGCCTTCATGATGTTGGGCAGCGTGACGTAGCGCGGCTCGTTCAGGCGCAGGTCGGTCGTCACGATTGCCGGCAGCGACAGCGACAGCGTCTCGAGGCCACCGTCCACCTCGCGCGTGACCACGGCCTTGTCGCCTTCGATGGAAACCTTAGACGCGAAGGTCGCTTGAGGCCAGCCCAGAAGCGCTGCCAGCATCTGGCCGGTCTGGTTGCAGTCGTCGTCGATTGCCTGCTTGCCGAGGATGATCAGCTGCGGCTGCTCCTTGTCGGCCACGGCCTTGAGCAGTTTGGCGACGGCCAGCGGCTGCAGTTCGGCATCGGTCTCGACCAGGATGCCGCGATCGGCGCCGATCGCCATTGCGGTGCGCAGGGTTTCCTGGCACTGTGCCACGCCAGCGGATATCGCCACGACTTCGGTGGCCTTGCCACCTTCCTTCAGGCGAGTCGCTTCCTCGACCGCGATTTCATCGAACGGGTTCATCGACATCTTGACGTTGGCGACGTCCACGCCCGAACCGTCGGATTTCACGCGCACCTTGACGTTGTAGTCCACCACGCGCTTAACAGGTACCAAGACTTTCATAGCTGTGCCCTTGTAAATAAACTAATTGACGTTAACGTAAACCAAACCGTGATTATAAAGAGAACTCGACCTCGCAAAAGAATTTAGCACGACCGTTCTTTTATTTGATAGAGAGTATGCACTAAACGGGGTCAAAAATCCAAAAAACTTGTAGGGATTTGCCTCGAAGAAGCACCGAAGAAGTGACTGATGCAGCGAGGCGTCGACAGGCTAAGGCAAGGCGCACAGGGAGATCCATGCGCCGGCGCAACTTACTTGCGTTTCATGTAGAAAGTGAATTCCTTGTTCTCTTCGCTTTGGCCGACAAGGATATTTCCGGTCTGGCGGGCAAACGCCTGGAAATCGCGGACAGACCCTGGGTCGGTTGCCTGCACGCGCAGGATCTGACCGCTGGTCATCTCGGCCAGGGCTTTCTTGGCCTTCAGGATGGGAAGCGGACAATTCAGGCCGCGCGCATCCAGGTCTTTATCGAAATCCATGTTCGTCGCTCTTCACGAGAAAAGGCAGGAGGGAAAATTCTACCTTAAATATGGTAGGGGTTGTGCGACGCAGCAAGTGCAAAACGGCAATATTGAATAGCTTCTGTGGCGTATATGGCCGTCAAGTTGTCGGCCAGTCAAGAAATTCGACCGGCAAGCCGCGGGCACGCATCCAGTCCGCCATCGCATAGCCGGTTCCGGCCGGCCACGGCCGCAGCTTTTCCGGCGCAATCAAGCGGTAATCGACCAGTTCCGGCGACAGGCGGACGTCGCCCGATGCCTTGACGTGGTAGGCGAGGATGACTTCGTTCTTGCGGATGAATTCGTAGACGCCGATCAGGGTGATTTCGTCGGCGTCGAGGTTGGTCTCTTCCTTCAGTTCGCGCGCCACGCCCTGCTCGGGTGTTTCGCCGCGTTCCATGAAACCGGTGATGAGGGCAAACATATGCTCCGGCCAGGCGGCGTTGCGGGCCAGCAGAATCCGGCCCTCCACCTCGACCAGCGCAGCGACGACGGGCAATGGGTTGTCCCAATGGGTCCAGTGCCCGTCGGGGCAGGCGAGGCGCAGCTTGCCGCCCTCGCCCGTGTCCGGACGCTGCACCAGCGGTACAGCACACACCGGACAGTAGCGCAGTTCCATCGTTACGCGCGCTCGCGCACCCAGTCGGATACGCCTGCCAACGCCTCCGGCAATCCGCTCGGATCGGTGCCGCCTGCCTGGGCCATGTCGGGACGCCCGCCGCCCTTGCCGCCGACCTGCTGGGCAACGAAGTTGACGA
>DASVLM010000426.1:0-3897 GCA_036384875.1 Noviherbaspirillum sp. | reverse complement strand
AAACTGGCCGCACAGGCCAAGGAATGGCAGGCAACCCGCCTTTTGCCTGAGGATGAAGCCAACACCTCAGGCCCTTCCATCAGAAGCCGCGGCAGTGCAACGTCCATCCAAAACAGGCTAATGGCGTACGCCAGCAACGCTAAAGCCCATTGAGCCGGTATTGGCGAGGGGCGATATCGCGCGGCGGCAATTATTCGATCGGTCAATCGTTGCCGCAAAACCGAACCTGGATCAAGTTTGTGCGGAATAGCTGTTACAACATTGCGTCGGCATTGCTAAGCTGAATTGGTGTGTGATCAACCTGCGGAGAACACGGCAATGAATGCGGAACAAGTCATGACGCGCCCGGTGCTGACCGTTCGCGGCGAAGATACGCTCGGTGAAGCGGTACGCCTGATGCTGGAAAAAGGAATCAGCGGCCTGCCGGTGGTGGATGACGCGGGCAAGCCCGTCGGCATGCTGACCGAAGGCGACCTGCTCCGGCGCGCGGAAACGCAGACCGAGCGCAAGCGTTCGCGCTGGATGGAATTCCTGCTCGGGCCGTCGCGGCTGGCAGAGGAATACGTCCATGCCCACAGCCGCCGGGTGAAGGAAGTCATGTCGCACAAGCTGGTGACGGTGTCGCCCGATACGCCGCTCGAGCAGGTAGTTGCGATCATGGAAAAGCATTGCATCAAGCGTGTGCCGGTGGTGGACGGCGACAAGCTCGCCGGCATCATCAGCCGCGCCAACCTCGTGCGTGCGCTGGTTGCAGTGGCGCCGGATATTTCCGCGCCGAGCGCTTCCGACGAAGATATCCGCAAGCGCCTGGTGACTGAACTTGAGAAAGCCGGCTGGACGGCGAGCAATTTCCTGAATGTCATCGTGAAAGATGGCGTGGTCCATTTGAGCGGGATTGTCACCAATACCCATGAATGCGAAGCGTTGCGCGTTGCTGCGGAAAACGTTTCCGGCGTCAAGGCGGTGCATACGCAGTTCGACTGGTGCGACATGATGACCGGCACCGTGATCGATATGCCGGAAGAGGAAACGCCAGTGCCGGCGAACAAACAAGGATAACGTCTATTTCACCTTGATCTCGGTCCACATGCGTCCGAGGATGCGGCGCTCCCGCGGGCCGAAATCGCGGATCATTTCGAGCCTGCGCAGGCGTGCCGTATCGGGGAAGAAGTCGGCATTGCCGGCGATGTCGGGGCGGATATAGCGCATGGCAGCGCCGTTCGGGTTGCCTGCGCCGATCATGTTGCTCAGGCTCGCCGAATTTTCCCCTTCCAGCATGAAGTCGATGAAGCGATGCGCCAGCGCGGTATCGCGGCCGCCCTTGTGCAGCACCATGTTGTCCACCGCCAGCACCGCGCCTTCCTTCGGCGTGAAGAAGGCGATGGTGAACGGACGCCCGGCAGCGTGCGCATCCTCGCGTGCGCGGAACATGTCGTTCGAATAGCCGTGCGCGACCCAGATGTTGCCGATGGCGAGATCCTTGATGTAAGTGCTGTTGGAAAACGCGGCCCAGTAGGGCTTGGCGCGCAGGATCAGCGCCTTGGCCTCTTCCCACTTGCGCATGTCGTGATCCTGGATGGAGTAGCCGAGGTATTTCATCGCGGCGGCCATCAATTCCTTTTGGCTGTTCAGGACGGTGACCTTGCCCTTGAGTTTCTTCAGGTAGCGTGGCTCGAAAATGAGCGCCCAGGAGTCGGTGGGCAATCCGAGTTCGCGCAGCTTGTCGGCGTTGTAGCCGATCAGCGTGATCGAATAGGCATACGGCACCGACCAGTCATTGCCGGGGTCGTACCAGGGGTGGAGGTATTCCGGCTTGATATTGCCAAGATGCGGCAGCGCGCGCTTGTCCAGCGGCTTGAGCGCATGCTGGCGTATCAGGGTTTCCACTGCGTTCCCGGTCGGCACGAGGATGTCGTAACCGACTGCGCCTGCTTCCAGCTTGGCGAGCATCTCTTCGTTATCGGAGTAGTAGTCCTGCTTCACACGGCAACCGCAGCCTGCCTCGAAGCGGGCGAGCGTGTCGTCGCTGATGTAATTGTTCCAGTTGTAGAGATAGAGCGTTTCGATGGCGGCGGCATCGGCGCACCACACCATGCAGCACAGAGCGAGCAGGAAAGCGCATGTTCCGCGCCGAGGTTGATGCCGTTTGAACATGATGTCAGCCCTTCCCTTTCGACGCCGCTGCTTCGCCAAGCCGTCCACGTAGCGCATCCGGCGCAAAGCGCGATGCGATGGCGATCAGGCTCAGCGTCAACGACATCAGCACCGTGGATACGGCGTTGACTTCCGGCGTGACCGCAACCTTGATCATCGAATAGATCTGCAGCGGCAGCGTCTTCACGCCGACGCCGGCATTGAAGAAGGTGATGACGAAATCGTCGATCGACAGCGTGAAAGCGACGAGGAAGCCGGCGGCCACCGCGGGCATGATGAGCGGCAGGCGGATGCGGACGAATGCCTTCCATGGCGTGGCGCCAAGGTCGCGCGCGGCTTCGAAGATGCTCTCGTCCATGGTGACCAGCCTCGACTGCACGATGAGCGCCACCGCGCCCAGCGAAAAGGTGATGTGCGCCGCCAGTATCGACCAGAAGCCGAGCGTGAGGTCCAGCACCTGGCGAAAGAACAGCAGCAGCGACACGCCGAGCAATATCTCGGGCATGGCGACCGGCGCCAGCACAAGCACGGGCAACAGGCGAAGCTTGTACTGGTGCATCGCAAGTCCGGCCATGGTGCCGAGCAGCGTGGCCGCAGTGCTGGAGAGCGCGGCGATCATGAGCGAGTTGCCGGCGGCGGCCAGCATGTCGGCGTCATTCATCAGGGTCGCATACCAGCGCGTGGTGAAGCCGACCCATTGCGCATTCAGTTCCGAATCATTGAACGAAAACAGCACCACCACTGCAATCGGAATGTAAAGGAACAGGTAGGCCGCCGCGACCGCCGTCCATAGTGCAACGCCTTGCCTGCGCAGGAGCATCATTGCCGCGCCCTCCTCCCGGCCATGCGCGCGGAGAGCGCGGCGACGCCCAGCACCAGCAGGGTGAGCACCAGCGACAGCGCCGCACCGAACGGCCAGTCGCGGCTTTCCAGGAATTGCTCCTTGATGAGATTGCCGACCAGCACATCTCCTGTGCCGCCCAACAGTTCCGGCACGGCAAACATGCCGAGCACCGGGATGAATACCAGCGCGCTGCCGGAAAAAATGCCCGGCATGGAAAGCGGGAACGTTATCTTCCAGAAGCGCTGCCATCCCCGCGCGCCGAGATCGCGTGCTGCGTCAAGCAAGGCAGGATCATGGCGCTCCAGGTTCGTGTAGAGCGGCAGCACCATGAACGGCAGGTGCACATAGACCATGCCGAGCACGACCGCCGCCGGCGAATACAGCAGGTTCAGCGGGCCGAGGAGAATGATCCAGGCATAAATGCGGATCAGGAAATTGCTGGCGAACGGCAGGATCACCAGCAGCACCATGATGTCGCGCTGGCGCCTGGGCCGATGCGCCATCGCGTAGGCGAGCGGATACGCCATTGCCAGGCAGAACAGTGTCGTGGCCAGCGCCACCAGGAGCGAGCGGGCGAAGATCTCGGTGAAGACGATGTCGCCGAACAGGAAGCGATAGGTTTCGGTCGTCAGCCCGGCATCGCCCTGCATGCCGGCCGCTTTGCGCAGCGGCGCGAGTCCGCCGAATTCGCCAGGATAGCGAAACGACGCGAGCACCATGATCAGCGCCGGCAGGACGAAGAACACGACGAGGAACGCCTGTGGCGGAATGCTCACCGCCCACCTGGCAATGCGTTCGATGCGCGGGATTCCCTTGCGCGTGCGCGACCTCGCTGGCGCGGCATCATTCATTCAGGAACCTCCCTACATCGGCCGGCCAGGCGATTTCCACCGCTTCGC
>DASVLM010000425.1:0-3077 GCA_036384875.1 Noviherbaspirillum sp. | reverse complement strand
TGAGACTCTCCGGGGACCCAGTTTCACAAAATTCGTACTCTAGCCTGCGGGGCCGGAGATATCAATGAATGCAACCCGGGCGGAATCCGGTGGCCTGGTCTTCTTAACCGGTGCTAGAACAAGGCCAACTGGGGAAGAACTTCTGCGCTGCTCAGTCGTTCCCCCGGCAAATCGCTTTCAGACAGCAGTCTCCCGGTATAGCGCTCGAACCAAAGATGCTGGAGTACCTCTCGCTGCCTCTTTTCATCCAACTGCCGGTAGATTTCAAAATCGTTCCCTGCGCGATGATTGATCTTCTCATGCGACACCGTAGTTTCAAGGGACTGCCCTGGGTTACCAACGCGGAGAAAACTTTCACCGTGAAAGTTCGCCGACGGCAATTTTGTGATTTCAGGCGACGGCCCTGGCTTTCAAGACACCACTATATTCCTGTCCTGCTTCGGTGATTTTTCCCTCGGCATCGATGAACCCGCGTGCAAGAAGCATCGTGCAGTGCCCGTTCAGTGCCGACACCCGCCCCTTCTCATACTCTGGATGTGGCCGCTCGATTTGGTGCACGAACCCTTCCGTGGGAGGACGACGAAGGTCGATCGCTACTTTGCCCTCGGCGAGGTCTGCCAGCAAGCGCTCTTCCGTCGGCCACTCGTATTCCTGCGTCTCTTTCCAGAGGCGCGAAGCTCCGTTGAGCGCAGCATCTGTAGCCCACGGATCAACGCCGAGTAAGCGCGCAGCGCCACATAGTTCGTCTTCGTAGCGGAACTTTCTGGAGAAGCTATACCGATCAGCTTGGTTACCTACCCCTCCAGGAAGCCTGCTCGCCGCATCGTCGAGTGCGGCATACACGCGGCTCACCACGTCTTGCACTTCATTTGCAATTGCCCACATATTGATTTTTTCGCCCCAAGGGAGCGTCGCGATCCCGTTCTCCACGAGAATTACTCCCTCCGTCAGACAAAAACGCTGCAAAGCGTCTGCGACACACTTTGCCTGAAGCGGGCTAGCCGTTTCTTCACCACACCGCCATTGCTCCCATTGGCGGCAAAAAGATCGAGTAAAGTCCGCCTCGAGCTTATTCGCCGGCGCGGGAAAGCGAGGCCCTTGGCTTGCGCTTCCCTCCAGGCGGCGATAACAAAGTATGGCGCCGGCGATGAATCCAATCAGCGCGCAAACCACCCCCACAGCGATGTATGAAAACATTGGCACCTCTCCCCGAAAAAACCCGATTCGCTTCGTTCGTCTCGACCTGGCTATACCTTGACTCGGGAGATGGTACTGGACAATTTCTCAATTCCGGGCCGGATAAACAGCATGATCGACCGTATATACGAGGCGATTTGCCCACCCTTTTAATATTCGTGACGCGTCACGTATAATCGACGTATTCAAACTGATTCTTCGCTTATGCCCGCACGCAGCCAAACAGGTCATGCAGTCCTTGAAGAGAAACGCGGCCGTGGTCGACCACGTAAACCGGATGCGATGTCAGATGCGGCTCGGGCAAAGAAGTATCGTGAAAACAAGCGCAAGTTACGCCTCGCTGGTGCAATCACTCCCGTGCCGCCGACACAATCCGCAGGCAAGGTTACGGATCCCGATGAAAGCGAGTCCGGGCGTCTGAGAAAAGAAATCGATCGGCTCGAACTGGATCTGGCAGCTGCCCGAACACGCATCAACGACCTATCAGGCGCCCTTGACCTGGTACTGCAGACTCGCGCCAGAAACAGGAAACTAAGCGCAGATGTCGTAAAGGGACTATACGTGCTTCTGGCGGTCGGCCCCGAAGTTACGAAAGCAACCAAAGCCAAGATGCGTCGGTAGACTCCAGCAGCGTTACTTTGACGCTTTCGAAGCAATGTCCACTTCGGACATCACTGCAATTTCCAAGGGCTAGACATCCTCTTTTTCGGGGATACATTCTGGCCATGGACAACATCACTTTCTATACGGACGGATCGGTTCTCCCGCAACATGGATGCGGCGGATATGCTGCAGTTCCCCTGTCGGAAGATGGCCAGGCGGATCCTACAAGGACAATCTCTGGCGCCAAACCATCGAACGACATACAGGAGATGGAACTGATGGCCGTCGTTACCGCGATTCGGTCGGCACCGAAATCGCACTCCGTCACGATTTACACGGACCACAAAACGATATGCGATGTCATCGCACGTAATGAGAGATCCAAGTGTGAAAAGGGACGTAACCGAAATATTTGGAACCAGCTGCGTCAGCTATGCCAGAGCCGTGAAATCACACTGCACTGGGTGCGCGCACACGCCGGCAATCTAGCCAACGCTGCGGCTGACCGCGCCGCCCGGACAGCTGCCCGCAACCTGGTGACCAAGATTGCTGCGTGTTAATTTGGAATGGAATAAGGCAAAATACGACTCATGGATCTGCAAATACATAAATTTGCCAATATCGCAACTGTCATTGCAAAAGAAACCGAGGACCAGAACCGCTTCGTGGTCTATTGGAAGTCTGGGGTTAATCGTCAGGGTAAGGTATTAGTGCACATCCCAATTCAGATTGAGGATAAGCGATGCGTCGCCGAGTTGACCGCGATGCAGCACATCATTGAAGAGTTGGATGTAATCGGTTCTGAACCGCCCTTGAAAGGGCTGAAACTGACGTTTAGCGTCCCGGCGATCAAAAAGGTTCACCTGAACAAAAGCGAAAAGCGGCATCTTTACCCTTACGCCTATTTTCTCACCGCTCGGTTTACGGCAGCAGCGGTAGACCATTCCCAAGATGACAGCTGGATCAAGCCGCGCGCCGACCAGTATGTAAGCGAGCTCCAGATCGAGGAGCCGCCAGGGGAGTGGGTTCATGTGAACAAGATTGGAAAAGTCTCGATTACACGCCATGTGATAGAGAAGTTCGCGATGCGGATGAACAATATCGAGCCCGTCGAAGCCTGGCGCGCGCTCACCAAGATTCTTTCCCAAGCTCGGCTGGAACAGGTCGAGGTGGCGGAAGATCGTAAGGTGATTGACCGCGAACGGCATTTTTCCGAGGGTATTCGCTTGATCGACACCCTGACGAAATGGTGCTTCGTCATTGCGACAAACAAGGCC
>DASVLM010000424.1:0-8475 GCA_036384875.1 Noviherbaspirillum sp. | reverse complement strand
CGCGCGGCCGGCATCGAGACCATCCACCAGACGCTGGCTTTGTCAGACAACCTTGATGCGCCTTCCAATCTCTTCCTCGGGCGCGAACTGATGACGCGCTGGGGCACATTGGACATGCACCGCATGGAACACGAGGCGCGTCAGGTCATCAAGCGCCTGAATCCGAATTTCACTCAGCTGCACAGGCCTGTGCGTGAAATGTCCGGCGGCCAGCGGCAGACGGTGGCGATCGCGCGCGCACTCTATTTCAATGCACGCGTCCTGATCATGGATGAGCCCTGCGCGGCGCTCGGTCCGGCAGAAACGCGCATGGTGATCGAAACGATCCACCGCTTGAAGGAAGAGGGCGTCGGCGTAATCCTGATCAGTCACGATATGCACGAGGTATTCGAAGTCTGCGATCGTGTCACGGTGATGAAGAACGGCAAGCTGGTCGGTACCCACCGAACCGCCGACGTGACGCAGGACGATGTGCTCGGGATGATCATTCTCGGCAAGCAGCCCGAGCCGCGTGCGGCCGGCAATGTGACGACATTCACGGCGGGAGCGCATTGATGTATCTCGGAATCGACCTCGGCACGTCCGAGGTGAAAGTCGTATTGATTGACGACAATGGCAGCATCGTCGGCAGTGCCGGTGCGCCGCTGCAGGTATCGCGGCCGCAGCCGCGCTGGTCGGAGCAGGATCCGGCCGATTGGTGGAAAGCGATGAATTCCGCTATCCATAAGCTGCGCAAGCAGTGCTTCGCCCATTTTCCACTGGTGCGCGGCATCGGCCTCTCCGGCCAGATGCATGGCGCGGTTCTGCTGGATAGCGGCAATCGCATCTTGCGGCCGGCCATCCTGTGGAACGATGTGCGCAGTGACGTCGAGTGCGAAGAATTGACGCTTCGCGCGCCTGCTCTGCATGCCATTGCCGGCAATCTCGCCATGCCCGGCTTCACCGCGCCCAAGCTGCTGTGGGTGAAGAAGCACGAGCCGCACCTATTCGAGCGAATCGCCACGGTTTTGCTGCCGAAGGATTATCTGCGCCTCTTGATGACTGGAGAAAAAGTGTCTGATCCGTCGGACGCCGCCGGTACGTTATGGCTGGATGTGGCGTGCCGCGACTGGTCCGATGAGCTGCTGGCGGCATGCCAGCTTTCGCGCTGCCATATGCCCGGGCTCGTCGAGGGAAGTGCTGTCTCGGGCACGCTGCTTCCTTCCGTTGCGCATGAATGGGGACTTTCGGAAAAGGTCGTTGTCGCCGGAGGCGGTGGCGACAATGCAGCCAGTGCGGTCGGCATCGGCGCCACGCGGCCGGGTGATGGGTTCATCTCGCTGGGAACTTCTGGCGTGCTGTTTGTCGTCAATGATCGTTATCGTCCGAACCCGGCGTCAGCCGTGCACGCCTTTTGTCACGCCGTGTCGCAACGCTGGCACCAGATGAGCGTGATGCTGTCGGCGGCAAGCTGCCTGAAATGGGCTTGCGGCATCACTGGAGCGGCCAGCGAAGGGGCACTTCTGGAGGAGGTGGCGCAGTTGCCCGCCGCCGCGTGCAGGACCGCGCCGTTATTCCTTCCGTATCTGTCCGGCGAACGTACGCCGCACAACGATCCGTATGCCAAGGGCGTGCTGTTCGATCTGGGTCATGACACCAGCCGCGCGCATATCGGTTACGCCGTCCTTGAAGGCGTCGCTTTCGGCATGGCGGATGGCCTTGATGCGCTGCGTTCCGCAGGTACCGAAACCAAAACGCTCTCGCTGGTTGGCGGCGGTTCGCGCAGCCGCTACTGGGCGCAGCTGATTGCCGATACCTTGAATGTTCCGATCTGCACCCATCATGGCAGTGAAGCAGGGGCCGCACTCGGTGCCGCACGGCTCGGATGGTTGGCGGCAGGCGGCGTCGAGGAAGCCGTCTGCACCAAGCCGCCCGTCGCAGCCCTCCATGAACCCAACACTGCAGCACACGAGATTTTGCAGGCACGCCTCGCGCAATTCCGCGCACTGTACCGTCAGTTGAAGCCCGCATTTGCACCGCACTGAGCGGGCATCCGAATCACTCCTGGAGACATTGAAATGACATCCTGTTTCGCAACGATTGAACCCGTGCGCTATGCCGGCCCTGATAGCACCGATCCGCTATCCTTCCGGTTCTACGACAAGGACCGTATTGTGCTCGGCAAGCGCATGGAAGACCATTTACGCTTCGCCGTCGCGTACTGGCATACCTTCTGCGGCACCGGGCTGGACATCTTCGGCGAAGGCACTTACCAGCGTCCCTGGTTCCAGGGCGGCACCCCCATCGAGATGGCAAGACGGAAAGCGGATGCCGCCTTCGATTTCTTCACACGCTTGGGCGCTCCGTACTACTGCTTTCACGACCGCGACGTCGCCCCGGAAGGCGACACGCCACGCGAAAGCCGCGAGTACTTCCTCGAGATGGTCGACATGCTTGCGGCCCACCAGGAACGTACAGGCGTAAAGCTGTTGTGGGGTACGGCCAATCTGTTCAGCAATCGTCGTTTCATGTCCGGTGCAGCGACCAATCCGAATCCGGAAGTCTTCGGCCTGGCAGCACTGCAGGTGCGCGATGCCATGAATGCCACGTTGAAGCTCGGTGGCGAAAACTATGTCTTGTGGGGCGGCCGCGAAGGATACGAAACACTGCTCAACACCGACATGAAACAGGAGCTGGACCAACTGGGCCGCTTCCTGTCGATGGCCGTGGAGCACAAGTACAAGATCGGCTTCAAGGGCACTATCCTTGTCGAACCCAAACCGCGCGAGCCGGCCAAGCATCAGTATGACTTCGATACTGCAACGGTGTACGGTTTCCTGCGCCGTTATGGTCTCGAAAAGGAAGTGAAAGTGAACATCGAAGCCAACCACGCTACGCTGTCCGGCCATAGCTTCGAGCATGAAATCGCAACCGCGATGGCGCTAGGCATCTTCGGCAGCCTCGACTTCAACCGCGGCGACCCGCAACTCGGCTGGGATACCGACCAGTTCCCGAACAACGTTCCGGAAACTGCGCTGGCCATGTACTACGTCCTGCAGGGCGGCGGCTTCACGACAGGCGGCATTAATTTCGATTGCAAGGCGCGCCGCCAGTCGATCGATCTGGAAGACCTGTTCCACGGTCATGTGGGCGGCATGGACGTTTGCGCGCGCGGCTTGCTGGCTGCGGAAAAGATGCTCAGCGACGGCAAGCTGGCAGACTTCGTGAAGGACCGCTATGCCGGCTGGCAGACACCATACGGTCAGGACGTACTCGCGGGCAAGGTGTCGCTGGACGAAGCGGCAGACCGTGCATTGGAGAAAAATCTTGATGCGGCACCGGTTTCCGGTCGTCAGGAATATCTTGAAAACCTGGTCAACCGCTTCTGCTGATTGATTGAGCGGTATATCGGAGTAATGCGGCGGCAGGGGAGAGCGCTCTCCAGTCCTGCCTGCCGCTGTTTCGTGATCAGCGCAGCGCTTCGATCATCTTTTCGAGTTTGACCGCATCGGCACAGAACAGGCGGATGCCTTCGGCCAGCTTTTCAGTGGCCATGGCGTCTTCGTTGAGCATGAAGCGAAAGGTCTTCTCGTCGAGCGAAACCTGCTTCAGGTCGGATGCCTGCGCTTCCTCCATGCTCAGCTTGCGCGTCACGGGGGCATCGCTGTCGGCCAGCTTCTGCAGCAGCTCGGGGCTGATGGTCAGCAAGTCGCAGCCGGCCAGTTCGACGATCTGCGAGGTGTTGCGGAAGCTCGCCCCCATCACTTCGGTCTGGTAGCCGAACTTGCGGAAGTAGTCGTAGACCCGCTTGACCGATTGCACGCCGGGATCGTCCGCGCCGGTGTATTCCTGCCCGGTCGACTTCTTGTACCAGTCGTAAATGCGACCGACGAATGGCGAGATCAGCTGCACCTTCGCCTCGGCGCAGGCGATGGCCTGGGGCAGGGAGAACAGCAGCGTGAGGTTGCAGCGAATGCCTTCCTTTTCCAGCACTTCCGCGGCGCGGATGCCTTCCCAGGTCGAGGCGACCTTGATCAGGATGCGTTCGCGCGGGATGCCGGCAGCTTCGTAGAGCGCAATCAGCGCACGGCCCTTGGCGATGGTGGCTTGCGTGTCGAAGGACAGGCGGGCATCGGTTTCGGTTGAGACGCGCCCGGGGATGATCTTCAGGATTTCCAGGCCGAAGGCGACCAGCAGACGGTCGGTGATGTCATCGACGGATTTGCCGGCGTTGTCGCGCACCGCTTTTTCCAGCAGTGGCTTGTATTCATCCTTCTGCACTGCCTTCAGGATCAGCGACGGATTGGTGGTGGCGTCGCGCGGCGTGAAGGCCTTCATCGCCTGGAAATCGCCGGTGTCGGCAACGATGGTGGTGTATTGCTTGAGCTGTTCGAGCTGGTTCATGGAGCTGGGTCAAATGAGGGAGAAACCCACATGATACCCAGATTGCACCGTTGCTTCGCCGGATTCGGAGCTTGTCAGACTTGCATCAACCCTTGGGCGGATGCCGGAAATAGGAATCCAATTGCAGATCGTATTTCTGCAGGGCCTTCTGTGCGTTCTGCATCTTCTTGCGGAACTCGGGGCCGCGCTTGAGCGCAAGGCCGACGGCAAGGATGTCGATGACGACGAGATGCGCCAGTCGCGCCGAGATTGGCGTGTACGGGTCGATGTTGAAACTGAGGTCGATCGGCACCAGCACGGTAGCAAGGTCGGCCAGCGGCGTACCGCTCGGCGTCAGCGCAACGATGTCGGCGCCGGCACGGCGAGCAAGCTGACAGCTGCGCAGCAGGGCAGCGCTGTTGCCGCGCTGGGAAATGGCCACTACGACATCGCCCTTGGAAAGCAGCGTGGCCGAAATGCTGTGGATGTGCGGGTCGGCATAAGCGACGGTCGGCACGCCGGAGCGGAAGAACTTGTGTTGTGCATCCGCAGCGACAATGCCGGACGTTCCCTGGCCATAGAACTCGATCTTGTTGGCTTGCGCCAGGAGATTCAAGGCCTTTTCAATCGCAGCCGGCTGCAGATTGTTCCGAAGGTCGAGCAGGGTGTTGATCGAGCGGCTGCAGATCTTGTTGACGAGATCGGAGGCGAGGTCGTCCTGCAGCGGTGCTTCGTCAGCATTAGGCAATGCGAGCGCAAGGCCTTGTGCCAGCTTGAGTTTGAACTCGTGCCAGCCGTCATAGCCGAGCGCACGGCAGAAGCGGACCACCGTCGGCTCCGACACCTGGGCATTTTTCGCCAAGGTGGTAATGTTGCCGGAGACGGCGTGGTCCGGGTCTTTCAGGACTGCAAGCGCGACCTTCTTTTCCGATTTGGATAGGGCGTCGAGTTGCGTGCGAATGGAATCAAGCAGCATGGGCCGGCAATAGATTTCTGGAAAGCCGAATCATAACTCGGGCAAGGCTTCCTCGCGCCATTGCAATCCGTCACGTCCGATCAACGCACTCGCTGCTGCAGGTCCCCAGGTGCCGGCAGTGTAGGGCAGAGGCTCGTCGTCTTCCTGTTCCCAGTGGTTGAGAATGGGTTCCACCCATTCCCACGCTGCTTCAAGTTCGTCGCTGCGCATGAACAGCGTGAGCTGGCCGCGCAGCACGTCGAGCAGCAGGCGTTCGTAGGCGTCCATGCGCGGCATCTTGAAGGTTTCGCGGAAGTCCAGTTCCAGCTCGACCGGACGCAAACGCATGCCGTCGCCCGGCGTCTTGGCCATCAGGTTGAGTTTCAAGCCTTCATCGGGCTGCAGACGAATGATCAGGGAGTTGGGCTGGAAGCTGCTGTTCGACTGGGCAAAAATAGAGTGCGGAATGGTCTTGAACCGCACAACGATTTCCGCCAACTGGTCGGCCATGCGTTTGCCTGTCCGCAGATAGAAGGGCACACCGGCCCAGCGCCAGGTATCGATTTCGGCCTTGATGGCGACAAAGGTTTCGGTACGCGAATGCTCATTGGCCTTCGGCTCCTGGCGATAGCCGGGAACCGCTGCGCCATTGACATGGCCGGCACGGTATTGGCCACGGATGACATTCTGCGCAAGGGTGTACGGAGTGAAGCGCTTGAGCGAGCGCAGCACCTTCAGCTTTTCGTCGCGCACTGCGTTCGGCGTCGCGGACGTCGGCGGTTCCATCGCCACGATGCACAGAAGTTGCAACAGGTGGTTCTGCAGCATGTCGCGCAGGGCGCCGGCGGTCTCGTAATAATCCATGCGGTTGCCCACGCCGAGTTCTTCGGCGATGGTGATCTGCACGTCGGAAATCCATTCGCGTCGCCACAGCGGCTCGAACAATACGTTGCCGAAGCGCAGCGCCAGCAGGTTCTGTACCGTTTCCTTGCCAAGGTAATGGTCGATGCGGAAGATTTGCGATTCGGAGAAGAAGCGTCCCACTTCCTCGTTGATCTGCTTGGCGCTCGCCAGGTCGCGACCAAGCGGCTTTTCCAGCACGACGCGGGAGGTCGGGGTGGCTAACCCGCAGGCTGCAAGGTTCTGGCAGATGGAAGCGAACAAGCTTGGCGGCGTGGCGAGATAGAACACGCGGGTAACAGGATCGCTCGATTCCGGACGCATGGCGGCAACCAGCTTTTCGTAGGTGGCTGGGTCCAGTGCATCGATCGATACATATTCGGTGCGTGCGCAGAAGCGTTCCCACACACTGCCATCAAAGGTACTGGCAGGAATATGCGGTTTGGAGCTCTTGTTGATTTCGGTGAGGAATTCTTCCCGGCTCCACTCGTGGCGCCCGACGCAAATGACGCGTGCTTTCGGCGGCAGGTCTTTCGCGCGGTCGCGGTTGTACAGGGCGGGAAGCAGCTTGCGCATCGCCAAGTCGCCGCTGCCGCCGAACAGGACCAGGTCGAAATCGTTGAGAGTCATGATGTTTATTGCTTCAGTGATCAGGGTATGAAACGAGAATTCCGCGAGGCATCAGCCTGCATTTGCTGCTCTTGCACGAGCGATCAGTGCATTGGTGGAGCTGTCGTGCGCTTCCGGCCGCGGTTCACCCGCCAACTCCGACTCGATGTTCTTTGCGAGTACCTTGCCCAGTTCTACGCCCCACTGGTCGAAGCTGTTGATGTCCCAAATCGTGCCCTGAACGAATACCTTGTGCTCGTACAGTGCGATCAGTGCACCCAACGTGTACGGCGTCAGCTCGTCCATCAGGATGGTATTGCTCGGGCGGTTGCCAGGGAATGTACGATGCGGAATCAGCTCCTCGATTTCATCGGCATTCATTTTCTGAGCATGCAAGTCTGCGCGCACTTCGTCGGCGTTCTTGCCGCGCATGAAGGCTTCCGACTGGGCAAAGCAGTTCGCCAGCAGCACGGTGTGATGGCCGGCCAAGCCGTGTGAAGGCTTCAATGCAGCAATGAAGTCGACCGGCGTGACGTCTGTGCCCTGATGCAGCAGCTGGAAGTAGGCATGCTGGCCGTTGGTGCCTACGTCGCCCCACACTACAGGGCAGGTTGCCACGTCGACCGGCGTGCCGTCGCGAGTTACGCGCTTGCCGTTGCTCTCCATTTCCAGTTGCTGCAGGTATGCCGGGAACTGGCTCAGGTCCTGGTGATACGGTGCAATCGAGATCGACGCGCAGTTGAAGAAGTTGCGATACCAGATGCCCAGCATCCCGAGGATGACTGGCATGTTGGATTCGAGCGGTGCGGTTCGGAAGTGTTCATCCATCGCGTGCGCGCCGCCGAGAAAGGCGCTGAACTCCTCGAAGCCGATGGCCAGCGCAACCGGCAGGCCGATGGCCGACCAGATTGAATAACGGCCGCCAACCCAGTCCCAGAACGGGAACATGTTTTCCGGATCGATACCGAACTCGCGTACCGCTTTGGTGTTGGTCGACACTGCGACGAAATGTTTCGGCAATGCCGCCGCATCTGCATTCTGCAGGAACCAGGAACGCGCCGTCTGCGCATTCATCATGGTTTCGCGGGTGGTGAAAGTCTTGGATGCGACGATGAAGAGCGTGGTTTCACGGTTCACTTGTGACAGGACCGCATCCATGTCGTGGCCGTCGACGTTCGACACGAAATGAAAACGCATGCGGGGATGCACGTACGGGCGTAGCGCGCGGCATACCATTTCCGGTCCAAGGTCGGAGCCGCCGATGCCGATGTTCACCACGTCGGTGATTGCCTTGCCGGTATGGCCCGCCCATTGACCAGAGCGGACGCGTTCAGTGAAGCCGGCGATATGGTCGAGCACCGCATGAACCTCTTTGATGGCATCCTGTCCATCCACCATCAGGGAAGCCTTGCGTGGCATGCGCAGGGCGGCATGCAGTACGGCACGATGTTCGGTCGAGTTGATCTTTTCCCCGGCAAACATCGCATTGCGTTTTTCTTCGACCTTGCGTTCCCTTGCGAGTTGCAGCAGCAGACGCACGGTGTCGGCGTCGATTCGATTCTTCGAGTAATCCAGGAGCAGGCCGGCCGTTTCTACCGAGAATCGCTCGAAACGCCCTGATTCCTGTGCGAACATCGCGCGCATTTGCG
>DASVLM010000423.1:0-3655 GCA_036384875.1 Noviherbaspirillum sp. | reverse complement strand
ATCTGCGCACCGCCCTCGATGTCTTCCACTTCCATCAGCATGACACGGCCGCGCACCTTGCTGCCGACAGGAACCGGCGCCGGAAAGCGCACCTTGTTGAGCCCGTAATTCACGCCCATCTTCGAGGTAGGCATGCTGATCACGCTTTCCATCAGCATCGGCAGCAGCGAGAGCGTGAGGAAGCCATGTGCAATCGTGCCGCCGTAAGGTGATTCCTTGCGGCTGCGTTCGACGTCGATATGAATCCATTGATGATCGCCGGTTGCTTCCGCGAACAGGTTCACGCGTTCCTGCGAAATATGCACCCAGTCCGACACCGCCACTTCCTGGCCGACCAGGCTCTTCAACTCTTCTACCGATGCGATGGTTCGCATGTCATCTCCGATTCGATTATTGGTGAGCGTGCTTGGGACGTCGCTTGAACATGCCCATGCCCTTGATGGTGGCAACCACGTCGCCATGCTGGTTGCGCGCTTCCCACATGGTAACGACGACGCCGCGATCGGGCTTGCTGGCGGACTCGCGCTTTTCCAGTGCGGTGGTCGTCACGCTCAGCGTATCGCCACCGCGCACCGGCTTGATCCATCGGATCTCGTCGACGCCCGGCGACCCCATGCTGGCTGCCTCGTTCAGGAAGCCGTCGACCATCAGCCGCATCATCATGCCGCAGGTATGCCACCCGCTGGCGATGATGCCGCCATAGATCGACTTCGATGCCGCATCGTGGTCGACATGGAAAGGCTGGGGGTCGAACTGCTTCGCGAACCCGACGATTTCTTCTTCCGACACCGTTCGCGTGCCGACCTCGATGGTGCGGCCCACTTCAAAATCTTCAAAGTACCACTTCAGCTCCGACATGTTCGCCCCTTTCGTTGGATCAAGCTGCGTTCCTGAATCCCGGCTGCTCCGTGAAGCGTGCAAGATGATGATCGGTATCGCCCAGCGTGACTTCGATCATCGTCAGTCGCTTGAAGTGATGCGCCGCCGGCAGTTCGTCCGTCACACCCATCCCGCCGTGCAGTTGCACCGCTTGCTGGCCGACATACTTCAACGCCTGGCCCACGCGCGCCTTCGCGGCAGACACCGTGCGTCGACGTTCGTTCACGTCGGCGGTTGCGACCTTGACGGCAGCCAGCGTGGCCATCGAACGCGCCTGTTCGGCTTGCATGAACATCTCTGCCATGCGGTGTTGCAGCGCCTGGAATTTTCCGATCGGCACACCGAACTGCTGGCGGGTCTTCAGGTATTCAAGCGTTGCGGCATTCAATGCATCCATCGCACCAACCGCTTCCGCGCATAACAGCGCACGGCCATAGTCGGCGGCGGCATCGAGGATGTCGAAACCGGCGCCTTCCTTGCCGAGCAGTGCGGAGGCCGGCACATGCACGTTGGTGAAGGTAATGTCTGCGGCACGCTGGCAATCGATGGTGCGGTAGTCACGGCAGGATACGCCACCCGCATCAACTGGAACCACGAACAGCGAAATGCCGCTGGTATCACGCTGACCGCCGCCGGTGCGCGCGGACACGATCAGCATGCCGGCTTGCGCGCCATGAATCACGACCGTCTTGGTGCCGTTGATTACATAGCCGCCATCTACGGCTTTGGCTGTCGCCGCGATATCGAAAATATCGTGGCGCGCCTGTTTTTCGCCGAGTGCCGCCGCCAGCTTGAGCTCGCCACCCGCAACCTTTTCCAGCAGGTCGTCATGGCCGCCGGCCAGCTTGAGGAATTCCGCACCAAGTACAGTGGCGAAGTAAGGCTCGATCACGATGCCTCGGCCGAGTTCCTGCATCACAACCAGCATGTCCACTGCAGTGCCGTTGAAGCCGCCCTGTGCTTCGGGAATCGGCAGCGCCGTCATGCCGAGCTCGGTCAACGTCGCCCATGCTTCGTCGGAAATGCCTTTATCTGAGTGAGCGATCTTCTTGCGGTGTTCGAAGGTGTAATCCTTGTCGATGAAGCGGCGCAGTGCATCGCGGAACTGTTCCTGCTCGGGGGTATGGTTGAAGTGCATGGTCGTCGCCTCACAGTCCCAGGATCATCTGGGTGATGATGTTTTTCTGAATCTCGTTCGAACCGCCGTAGATTGAAGTCTTGCGGTAATTGAAGTAGTACGGCGCGAGTGGCGCAGCATCGTCGTCCTGCGTGATGCTGTGCTCG
The DNA here is from genome assembly GCA_036384875.1 of Noviherbaspirillum sp. Classification (GTDB taxonomy): domain Bacteria; phylum Pseudomonadota; class Gammaproteobacteria; order Burkholderiales; family Burkholderiaceae_D; genus Noviherbaspirillum. The sequence continues at coordinate 1,492 of DASVLM010000423.1, read as the reverse complement.
TGTTCGCCTTCGAGATAAAGCGGATCGAAAGGCATGGCGTACGGGCCGACTGCTTCCACCATCAGCTCGGTCAGCGTCTGCTGTACTTCGGTGCCCTTCACCTTCAGCATTGACGCTTCCGGACCAGGGCCACGCTTCGCGCCTTCCATCGACAGCACGCGCAGCACCGTGATTTCCAGCGCCATGATTTCGCATTCCAGGCTGGCAACCTTGGACGCGTAGACCGGATCATCGAGCAGCGGCTTGCCATTCTTCTGCTGCTTCATGGCGACGCGCTTCAGGAATTCCAGTTCACGTTTGGCACGACCGACCGCTGCAATATTGGTGCGCTCATGGCCGAGCAGGTATTTCGCGTAAGTCCAGCCCTTGTTCTCTTCACCGATGAGGTTTTCCACCGGCACCTTCACGTTATCGAAGAACACTTCATTCACTTCGTGATCTTCGTCCAGCATGATGATCGGACGCACCGTGATGCCGGGCGTATGCATGTTGATCAACAGGAAGGAAATGCCCTCTTGCTTGCGCGCCGTCGGATCGGTGCGCACCAGGCAGAAGATCATGTCGGCGTGCTGCGCCAGCGTGGTCCAGGTCTTCTGTCCGTTGACAATGTAATGATCGCCCTGGCGCTCCGCACGCGTCTTCAGCGATGCGAGATCGGAACCTGAGCCCGGCTCGGAATAACCCTGGCACCACCAGTCGTCGCAATTCAGGATGCGCGGCAGGTAGTGGCGTTTCTGCGCTTCGTTACCGAATGCCATGATGACAGGCGCCACCATGTTCACACCAAACGGCATGATGGCAGGCGTACCGGCACGGGCGCACTCTTCTTCCCAGATATGGCGCTGCACCGGGCTCCACCCCGTGCCGCCGTATTCAACCGGCCAGCCGGTGCCGACCCAGCCCTGCTTGGCGACGATCTTGTGCCAGCGAACGAAGTCTTCCTTGGAAAGCCGTTTGTGATTGAGGACCTTCTCCTGCAAGTCCTTGGGCAGATTCGCATCCAGGAAGGCGCGAACCTGGTCGCGGAAGGCCAGGTCTTCCGCCGTGTAATTCAAGTCCATATTGTCTCCTCGTTGACTTCGATAAAAGCACGATCGTTCTAAAATCGATTATACAGCGCTTTTTTGGAATGCACAGGGAATTTGCAAGAGGAGAAGAAAAAGGCGAATTCGACGAACTCTGTTGGCAGATGTCAAAAAACAGGCTGCCGCAAACGACGATCTATTGGAAAAAAATGAGGCGCGTCAGGCCCTAGGCAATCGGCCTGACCGAACTATGGCAATGGTGAATTTCGCCCGGAGTCAGGCGAAACAAGGGGCCACAAGAAGGAACCGCAATGCATCAATGTGCGGGAATCATCAGCAGCGGCGCTCCCGGCTCGCCAGGTTTTAGTGCAAGGGTTCCTTGAGCGCGTCGGGCAGTGGGATCGGCGTTACATCGATGCCCTCCTCCACCAGCGCCTCGCATTCGCTTGCACTAGCGACACCGCGTA
>DASVLM010000422.1:0-8460 GCA_036384875.1 Noviherbaspirillum sp. | reverse complement strand
GTTCGCAGTGGAGAGGGCGGCAACCTGCGCGGTAGTCAGCGCTGCGACGTCGGCGGTACTCAGCGTGGCGGTTTGAGCCGTGGTGAACGCTGCGAGGGCTGCGGTGGAGAGCGCTTGGACCTGTGCAGTAGTAAGTGCGTTCACCTCGGCGGTGGTCAGCGCGGCGGCCTGCGTGGCCTTGAGTGCGGCGATCTGCGCCGTGGACAGGGCGACGACTTCGGCAGTGGTCAGTGCCGCAATGCCGGCGGTCGACAGTGCCGCGATCTGTGCAGTGCTGAAGCCGGTGACTTCCGCCGTGGTCAGCGCGGCGATCTGGTCGGTAGTCAGTGCAGCGACCTCGGCAGTGCTCAGCACGGCGATGTCGCCCGAAGACAAGGCAGCGAACTGTGCCGAGGACAGTGCCGCGATCTGCGTGCCCTTCATCGCGGCGACCTGATCGGTGGTCAGCGCGGCCACGTCAGCCGTGGTCAATGCCTGCACTTGCGCGGTCGAGAGCGCGGCCAGTGCAGCCGTCGGCAGCGCGACCGCCTGGGCGGTCGTCAATGCCGCTACCTGGTCGGTGGTCAATCCGGTGACCTGGGTGGCTTTCAGCGCGGCGACCTGGGCGGTGCTGAGCGCGGCCACGTCGGCCGTGGTCATGGCGCCCAGCTGGGTAGCCTTGAGGGCGGCGACTTGTGCCGTGGTCAGGGCCTGTGCTTCGGCGGTGGTCAATGCAGCGATCTGGGCCGTAGTGAATGCGGCGACGGCAGCGGTGGAGAGCGCCTGGATCTGTGCGGTGGTAAGTGCGTTCACCTCGGCGGTGGTCATCGCGGCGGCTTGCGTGGCCTTGAGAGCGGCCATCTGCGCCGTGGACAGGGCGACGACTTCATCGGTGGTCAGTGCCGCGATGCCGGCAGTCGAGAGCGCCGCGATCTGTGCAGTGGTAAAGCCAGTGACTTCCGACGTAGTGAGCGCCGCAATCTGGGCGGTGGTCAGCGCCGCCACTTCGGCGGTGCTAAGCACGGCGATGTCGGCCGAAGACAGGGCGGCGAACTGGGCCGAAGAGAGGGCCGCGATCTGCGTGCCCTTCATCGCGGCGACCTGGCCGGTGGTGAGTGCGGCGACATCAGCCGTGGTCAATGCCTGCACCTGGGCATTGGAGAGTGCGGCGATTTGCGAAGGAGTCAGGGCGGCAGCCTGGGCAGTGGTGAGGGCGGCGATGTCGGTGGTGGAAATGGCTGCGACTTGCGCCGTCTTGAGCGCCGCGATGTCGTCGGTGCCCAGGGCGACGATCTGCGCAGTGGTCAGGGCCTTGACGGCGTTCGCGGTCAGCGCGGCGACCTGCGATGTGGTCAAGGCACCGATCTCGGCCGTGCTCAGGGCTTGCACCTGCGTGGTTGTCAGTCCGGTAATGGCGGCGGTCGACAGCGACGGCATCTGGGCCGTGGTGAATGCAGCGATCTGCGCCGTCTTCATCGCGGCGATCTGCGTCGCCTTCAGGGCGGCCAGTTGCGTACTGCTCAGCGCGGCGACTTCCGACGTGGTCAAGACTCCAATGCCGGCGGTCGACAATGCCGCAATCTGCGCAGAAGTCAGTGCGGCGACATCTGCCGTCGTGAGTGCCGACACTTGCGTGCTGTTGAGAGCGGCAATGCTAGCGGTCGAGAATGCTGCAACCTGGTCGGTTGAGAGAGCGACGATCTGCGCCGTCGAAAGCGCCGCGGCGTCGGTCGCTTTCATGGCGGCAATCTGGCCAGTGGTCAGGGCTGCCACCTGGGCAGTGCTCATTTGGGTAATGATCGACGCCAATTGGCTATCCTCTCGTGCTGCCTGCTTCAAAGTGTTGCTGAAACATCAATGCATGATGATGTTCCGGCGCGACATGGAGTGCCTATTATATTTCCTTGATGCAATATCACAACTGCAGTGAAGCCGCGACGTTGCGTCAATGGTTAAGTTATCGGCAGGAAAGAGGATTTATTGAAAAGTTGGTGTTCAGGCAAGACTGGGAGTTGTTCCGGAATTGACAATACGCGGGCGCGAGTGCGTCCAAGCGCGCCCGATGCAATGCAGCGCAGGATCAAAGCGCGGTGCGGGACAGTACTGAATAACCCGCGTCGTCCACCGCTGCCGCGATCTGATCGATACCGGCGCTCGAATTCACGCGCACCTTCTGCTGCGCCAGATCCACATCCACCTTGGCGGCTGGGTCCACTGCCTGCACCGATTTCGTGACGGCGTTCACGCAATGGTTGCAGCTCATTCCTTCCACTTGCAGTTCGTACATGGTCGTGCATCCTTTCCCAAAAAATCCCACTGTACGACATTCCAACGTGGGCAGGTCAAGCAAAAAGACAAACAAAAAGAGCGGCGCCGTGCGCCGCTCCTGCTGCCTTGCCTGCTTCAGGCTTACTGCACGGTAATCACACCCTGGAAGCCGGAACCGCTGACCGGTGTCTGGTCGGCGCCATTCAGCTGCACCGTCACATTGCCGACCGGCGCACGTCCGGTCTTGCGCATGTCGACGTTCGAGATCACGTACTTCAACGCAAGCTTGCCCTTCATCGTCTGCAGGCCGGAGAACACCGCGTTGTTGGCTGCCGCCGCGGCAGCAAATACGGCGCCGGTGTTGAAGGTCAGCGTATTGTTGGCCGAGGTGAACAGGTTGGCAGGCAAGGTGGCCAGCGTCAGGTTGGCTGCCGTTCCCGCACTGTTCTTGCCATAGACGAACAGGTGCGCGCTGGAAGGCACGGTTACCGTCACCTGGTTGTTGCTGTCGATAGCCAGATTGGCCTGGTCGAGCACCATCTGCACCGACTGTCCGCTGGTGCCGGTATCGGTCAGCTCGAAGGCAACGCTTACCGGCACGGTGGTGCTGCCGGTCGCTGGTTTCATGCCGTTCGGATCGACATCGATCGAGATGGTGTTGATCGACGCCGGTGTGCCGGCGTCGAAGGCGATGCTGTTGGCTGCCAGCGCATCGAGATCGTAACCTTCATGGTCGTTGATCTTCACCACGCTTGCCACGACGTCGAGGAAATTGGCCGGCACATTCAGCGTGGTCGGTTCGATTGCCACGTTAACACCGGCTGCCGTGCCTTGCGCATCGATGTCTTGCGCCAGCTTGGTCACCAGCGGGGCGCGAGCGGCGGATGGAGTGACCACGACTTGCGCCAGCGACGCGGCAGCCGTCGACATGTCGATGCCGGGGGTGGTTGATGCCAGCAGCGCGGAAACCTGGCGCGCTGCATCGGCTACGGTGGTGTCGGACTGCGTGGTCTTGGTCAGTGCATCGGAGTTGGCCGTCTTGGCCAGCACTTCCGCCTCGGCTGCAATTGCTGCGGAGACGAAGGCGGCAACATTCGCACGGTTGAAGGCGCCGATGCTGCCTTTCGCGCCGCCGATGCTGGCGACTGTGCTCTGACTGAGATTGCCGATGGCCTGCTGCACGATGGCATTGACGAGCGAGGCATTGACGGCGCCGCCGGCATCGATCAACGGCGTGGCTGCGTTGGCGCTCAGCACGGCCGCGGCTGCCTTCGCCGCTTCCGCATAGATCGCCTGTATCTGGGCGGGCGTCTGGCTCGATGTCAATGCGCCGATCGTATCGGCGGTCTGCTGCACGATCTGCTGGAGGGCGAGGCTGCGCTTCAAGGCTTCCGCGCTGGCCGGTACGCCGCCCGTGCCGCGTGCGCCGATGTCGGTCTTGGTGATGTCGGTTCCCGCCGGCATGCCGAGCGATGCAGCAGCCTTGTCGCTTGCGAATGCACCGCCGGCAAGCAGGGTGGTGGCAGGGGTGACGACGGTGCTGCCAGCCGGCGCCTTCAACATGCCGCGGAACGGCAGTCCCGTCGCAGTGTCATTGCCGCCGCTGGCGACCACTGTGCCGGAACATGCAGCCGCAAAGCTGAAGTCGCCTTGCGCACCGGTGATGGCGATTGCCTCACCCGCATCGCGAACGCCATTGTTGTTGGCATCGCAGTACACGACTGCCCCGCTGATGTAGCCGTCGGCGACCTTGCCGGCAGTTGTCGATGCCGGGGCGGTCGTTCCGCCGCCTGTACCCGTTCCAGTGCCCGTGTCGGTTCCGCTGCCTGGAGTGCTGCCTGTCGTTCCTGTGCCGGTGTCCGTGCCGGAGGCAGGAGCGGTGCTCGAACCGCCTCCGCCGCCGCAAGCGGCTACCAGAAGTGCAACTGCAATCGAGATGATGGTGTTCTTTTGCTTCAACATTTTTCCTCCGTGAATAAGCGAGCAATGCAGACAAGGCGCCATGTCTTTTTTCACGAGGTGTGCTGTTCGAGACAGACACGCCGTAGCTGCAGACAGGTTTTCTTGTCGTTAGTCCGGAGAGCTTTGCCGGCGCATGAAAAGTGGCCGATGCCGGTTTTCTTGCATGCCCAGGCAAGCTCTTCAAGGCTCGATCACTATAGGGAGCGGAATGCGGAGTACTGTTGCGGCGACTCAATAACTGGTCGCAAGGCAAGGCGCGATATTGCGTTTTCGCAAGCGCCAGGAAATGCTGTTGATGCGCGGCATGTTTTCATCGTTTGCCGTTCACGCGGCAAGCGGTTTCTTTTACACGTACGTGGTTTCACGCACGCGCCCTGCGTACTTGTTCGCTTGTCCTGCGTGGTTGAAAAGCGAATACTGCAAGCCTGAAGACAGAAGAGATGGATATGCGGAAAAGTCGGAAGGTGTTACTGAATTCCGGAGAGCGCAACAGGGTTCTCCTCCCGTTGTCTTGAGAGTTTGCCCGCCTTTACGGCGGGCTTTTTTTGTCGCAAGCGCTGCGTTAGAGAGAGCCGCCGCGATAGGTCATGTCGTAGGGGCTGGTCTTGTCGGTATTGGCGGCGTTGCCTGCACCTTTACCGGATGTGGATGCACAGCCGGCAAGCGACAGGAAGATCAGCAGCAAGGTCAGTTTTTTCATGTCGGGTTCCGTAAAATTGCGTGTGCTTTTTTACTGCATGGCAGGCGCACACAAACGCGGGCATTGTCACATCTTTCTCCAGCGAATGCCTGACAGCACAGCTCATGCCACCGCAGCCTTGCCTCGCGCGGACCCGGCTGCGCAGACCACCCGATTTCTTCCCAGGCGTTTCGCTTCGTAAAGAGCACTGTCAGCCTGCTGCACAACGATCGCACCAGTTGGCGTGTCGACGCCGGGCACGATAGTCGCCACGCCGACGCTTACCGACAGTTGCACGTCTTTTCCGGCACGCGGTCCGATCGTGCCGGCGCGTACGCGAATCTTTTCCGCGATCTTGCACGCTTGTCCCTGATCGGTATTCGGCAAGAGCACGGCAAATTCCTCGCCGCCATAGCGCGCGCACAGGTCTCCCGGCCGTCGCACGACGCTTCGCATCGCCTCGCCGAGCAAGCGGATGCATTCATCGCCGGTCTGGTGACCGAACCGGTCATTGAGCAGCTTGAAGTGGTCGATGTCGATCATCAGCAGCGACAGCGGCAACTCTTCGCGCCGCATGCGCCGCCACTCGCGCTCCAGCGTTTCGTCCAGGATGCGGCGGTTTGCCAAACCACTGAGACTGTCGATCGAGGCGAGGCGTTCCACCTCCTGGTAAGCAAGCTGGAGCCGCCGTTCGATTTCGACACGCTGCGTGACGTTGCGCAGGTGGAAGACGTAGCGGATGGCATCTTCCGTATCGCCTTCCGGCACGGGGCTGATCGTCTTTTCGAGCCAGACGATTTTGCCGTCCTTGTGGGTCGCGCGGAACGTCGCCGGCGAAAGCGTTTCGCCGCCTCCGGATTCGTGGCTGTCCGGGTATGCCGGATGCAGCACCGCTGTCCATGGTTTGCCGGCCAGTTCGTCCGGCCGGTAGCCGAGCATGGCCGTGATCGACGGCGAGACATAGCGAACGCACATTGCGCTGTCCAGCCCGATGATGACGTCGCTGGAATAATCGGCGAGCAGGCGGTAAAGCTTTTCGCTCTCGCGTGCGTGCTGCTCCGCGACTTCGAGTTCCTTCTGCCGCAGCTTCAGCTGGCTGATGTCGGTGTGTATCCAGTATTCCGAGCCATCCTTCGTGCGATGCGCGACGACGCGCATCCAGCGGTTGTCGGGCAGCGGCAATTCAAACGGCGCACCGGCGAAGCGAATCGATTCCTTCAGTGAACGCAAGCGCTCCTGCATTTCCGCTTTCGGCATGCTGGCATGGGCGCTCGTCCAGATCGCGGCGAAGATTTCCTCGAAGCTGCGGCCGATCACGCTCTTGCGATCAGAGAGGCCGTACAGCAGCATGAAATGGTCATTGACCGAAATGATGCGGTGATCGGCGCCGGCAACCGAGATACCGTCGGCAATATCTTCGATGAGCGCGACATCGAGGCGATCGGTTTCGTGTTCCACGGCGACGCAACCTTGACTTGCTGCTGCATGTTCCTTCGCCCGCGGCGGCGGCACCTGCACCCACACGCGTATCCTGCCTACGCCGGGTACGGGAAGGGACGATACCTTCAGCCACAGTCCACGGTGCTGGAACATGTACGGCATGGACTGGGCGCGATGGCGCGCCACGCCTTCGCCCACATAGCGTTCGATATCGTGCATCTGGCCGGCGTCGAGGCGCGTCCTGTAAAAGCGGCGCAGGTTCTCGCTGTAGTGCTCGCCGGCGTGGATGTGGCCGGCGTGTTCGGGGAAGAACTTGAAAAACGCGCTGTTCCACAGGAGCGCGTTGTCGTTCCCGTCATACAGGCACAGGGCAATATTGAGGGTATCGAGCAGGCGCCCGAAGAATCTGAATGGAGAATGCACGGCTGTTTCCCTGAAGTTGTGCGATGCCGTTCGACGGCATTTCTTCATGCGTTCTGGAAGTCAGCGCGGGGTAACGGAGCTGGTATTCGTCCGCTGGCGGAATGCTCCGTCAATGTGGTGTGGACGAAGCAGATAGGAGCGGCGAACAATCTGGCATGTCTTGCCTTCGATGCAAACATAAGGCAAGTGGCGAACACTCAACTTTGATATGGATCAAGAATTTCGGAATGACCGAAGCCTCCGTATGCGAATGACGGACAGAGGCCGAGGTATTTGGCGACAAATCTGCTTTCGCCAGAATGGTGTTTGCGGAGCCGGCCCAGCCGTATACATACGGCTGGGCCGGCTCCGCGTCCACCTGCCGGCGGAATGCATCAATGCATATGTTTCAAACTGAGAAAGGGGCTGAAAAGCCCTCGGGAATGGGTGAGGCGATCAGCTGCCCATCGGGTTCGATCCGGCGCCGCCGGTGGTCGTGCCGCTGGGTGTTGCCGGTGCTCCGGATGCGGCCGGGGCCGGTGAGCCCGCGGCCCCGGTACCTGCGCCGGAAGTGCCCGATCCTGCCGCGGGTGTCTGTGCCGTCTGGATGGCCTGCGCACTGCAGGTGAATGCCGGGCTGCTGGTGCTGCCGGTGCTGCTGCTGGTGTTCTGCGTGCAAAGTACGATCAGGTTTCTCGCGGTATCGATGTACCACGTCGAGTTGTTGCCGCTGCCGGATGAACCGCTTCCCCCGCTCGTACCGCCTCCTCCGCTCGTGCCGAACAGTGGAATGAATGCCTGCGTGCCTGCGCCGGTGGTTGGTGTCGTCGGTGCTGGAGTCTGGGCGGATGCGATTACTGCGGGAATGGCAAGGCTTGCGGCCACAAGGGTAAGAGCTTTCATAGCTATCTCCTGATTGGTTAAAAGAGAAAGCTCAGTTTGGAAGGCGTCCGCGAAACTTCAATGCGAGCGCGGAAAAAGTCGGGTGAAACCGATACAAAGACGGACATTTCTTGACGCGCTTCGGGTTGTCTGCTTTTTAATGGAACATCGCCGTGATGGCGAGTTGGAAAGGCAATGTGATGAAGAAAACGGCAGCGGGTCAGGCAGAGGTGAGAAGCGTGCTTGTGACAATCCGGGCAAATCCTTCCCGTTTTCAATATGGTGTGCGAGAACGGAGGGCGGGATGAAAAAGGCGGGAGAACCAGCGGGGAAATCCGGATTGCAAAGGCCGCAGAAACAAAAAGCCCGGTCATATGACCGGGCTTTTTGAGGAATGGTTGGTAGGCCGTGTAGGGATCGAACCTACGACCAACGGATTAAGAGTCCGCTGCTCTACCAGCTGAGCTAACGACCCAACGAGACAAAGATTATAGCAGGCTTTTTTTATTTGTCCATATCTATGAGTGCTGCGGAAAGTTCATCGCAGGCAGCAAGCTTCACTGATCAGGGGCGTGGAGCAGCATTCCGATACGCACGGACTTGCTCCGGTGCGTCCTTTCAGGCTGTCTGCGCTGAAGTTACCTTCAAGACTTCGTCCACGGTGGTTACGCCTTCATCTACCTTGAATGCGCCGGCGATGCGCAATGGCTTCATGCCGTCGGCGATGCTTTGCGTTTTCAATGCGTGGATGTCGGTTTCTTCCTTGATGAGCCGTGCGAAGGCCTGGCTGACCGTCAGCAACTCGTAGAGGCCGGTGCGTCCGCGATAGCCGGTCTGCCGGCATTCCG
>DASVLM010000421.1:0-2048 GCA_036384875.1 Noviherbaspirillum sp. | reverse complement strand
AGACCTCGTTGTTTTCCCACACGCTGTCATTGGTATTCATGTAGTGCGTGCCGTAGCGCACATGGTGGATCTTGTTGCCGCGGAAGGTCGCATGCTTCGAATAGTCGACGTAGATGCCATCGCGCGCGAAGCTCACCTGGTTGTCGATGACCTGCGAATTGGTCGTGTTGTACACCTGGATGCCGTTGCCGCGCATGACAGACATCAGGTCGCGCCGGCCGGTGATGGAATTGCGCCGCAGGATGGAATCGGCGGAGCGTTCCAGCCAGATGCCGAAGAGGTTGTTGACGAGTTCGCAATCCTGCACGAGTGCACGGTCGGAACCCGGCTCGATGTAGATGCCGGCGTTTTGCGGACCCAGTTCGGTGCCGCTGTCGCGCACGACGAAGCCTTGTATCGTCACATCCCTGGCGCGCACGCGGATGACGTCGCCTTTGTGGCGGCCGTTGAGGGTGGGGCGGCCTATACCTTCAAGCGTGAGGGATTTGGTGATGAGGAGGTTGTCGTCGTAGGTGCCGCTTTCGACTTGCACCGTATCGCCCGCCTGCGCGGCATTGATGGCCGCCGCAATCGACTGGCCGGGCTTGACGCGTACCACCGCGCCGAGGGCATCGTTGCTCATCCATGCCAGCGAGGCGGACAATGCCACCGCGCCGAGCTTGCACAACAACCTGAGAGGGGAGGGGCAGGAGACGTTCATGGCGTCTCCATGGAAGGGTGGACTTTCATGATGCTTATCCTGCCTTCCTGGCCATCGCGGCCTTGCCGTCCGACAGGCTGCCGCGCAAGCTGTCGACGGGAATGAAGTAGCCGCCGCCATCGATCTTCGTCAGCGGCAGTCCGGCCCTCTCGCGCGACTTGCGTTCCTTCACCAGCGGCGGGCAGGCGTGGTCGTCGTAATACATCACCATGCAGTCGAGGCAGAGCAGGCATTCCTTCTGGTCGATCTTGCCTTTTGAATCGATCGCGTGCGAACCGCAGCCGGCGGCGCAGGCGTGGCAAGTTTCGCATTCCTTCTTGCGCTTCAGGCCGAACATGCGGAACATCGTCGGAATCGCGAGGCCGGCGCCGAGCGGGCAGATGTATTTGCAATACGGACGCTCGCTCAGGATCGAAATGCCGAGGATGACGCCGACGAAGGTGACGAAGGGCCAGGAGCGGTTCCACACGCCGACCAGGAAGGTGGTCTTGAACGGTTCGATCTCGGCCAGCGTTTCCGCCATTTCCATCGAGTAGAACGATACGCCAAGCAGCACCAGGAAGACGCCGTACTTCACCCACTTGAGCTTGTCATGCAGGGACTTGGGCAGCAGGCGCTGGAAGCGCTTCAGGCCGATCAGCTGGCCCAGCTTGTAGGCGAGGTGCTGCAGCGAGCCGAACGGGCACAGCCAGCCGCAGAACAGGCCGCGTCCCCAGATGAAGACGGTGGCGATCATGAACCACCAGAAGATGAAGATGAACGGGTCCGACAGGAACAGTTCCCACTTCCACTGGTGCAAGAGCGAATGGAACCAGGTCATGATCTGCGTCACGCTGGGCTGGGCTTTTAACGTGAGGCCAAAGAAACCGACAGCACCGATCCACAGCAAATGACGCGGGACCGAGATCCACGGCTTGTGCTTGCGCTTGGACATGCGCACCAGGCGGTCGCGCTGCGCATACAGTCCTGCAGGGACGGCGAGCAGCAGAATGAAGATCACGACCTCCACCTTCTTCGCCATCCATGCCTTCTTCCATGCCGCTTCGGGACGCACCACCTTGGGACGGCCGCCTTCGAGGTAACGCGCCGGCAGCCAGTACTCCTGGTCGAAGTGCGCGAAGGTCTTGGCGCGCGTCTGTGCATCCATCTTGTTGGCGAGGAAGCTCAGTTGCCACGGATACGCCGGATTGAAGTTCGCGGAGCGGATGATGAAGATGCCGGATTCCTTGTAGGACGGCACATCCGACGGTTCGACGTGATAGAGGTTCTGGTAATCGGTATCGCGGAAGGTGAAGCTGCCGGAATCCTGGCGCACCTGGATGCGGTCGTAGATGCCGCCGCGCACAAA
>DASVLM010000420.1:0-1664 GCA_036384875.1 Noviherbaspirillum sp. | reverse complement strand
CAAAAATAAAAAAAAAGCCACAGGGGTAACCTGTGGCCTGGTGAGCATCAATCGCTTACGGCATGCACGGTTTCCCTGGCTGGGGCAGCAGGGAACGGCGTCGCAAGAGGCTGGATGCTTGAATGTTCATGCGATGAATATTAAGGCGTTTTGCGCAGTGCGTCAAAAGCTTTTTCGTTGTCATTTATTCACGAGATCGGCTTCGGAAGTGAAGGCGTCTGCGTAGAACTCGGCTTCCGGCAGCTTGCACTGGGCGACGAAATCCTTCTTCGCCGAATCGACCATGACCGGCGCGCCGCAGGCATAAACCTGGTAGCCGGACATGTCAGGCAAATCATCCATCACTGCGCGGTGCACGAAGCCGGTACGGCCGTTCCAGCCGTCTTCCAGCTGTGCGTCGGAGATCACCGGCACGTACTTGAAGTTCGGCACGGTGCGCGCCCACTCCTCGCACAGCGCGTGCATGTACAGATCCTTCGGCCGGCGTCCGCCCCAGTACAGGGTCATCGGGCGGGTCGCGCCCTTGTGGATCGCATGTTCGATGATGGCCTTGATCGGCGCGAAGCCGGTGCCCGATGCCAGCAGCACCATCGGCTTCTCGGAATCCTCGCGCAGGAAGAAGGTGCCCAGCGGGCCTTCGAAGCGCAGGATGTCGCGCTCCTTCATGTTGTTGAAGACGTGATCGGTGAACACGCCGCCGGGCATATGGCGGATGTGCAGCGTGATGTGATCGTCGAGATGCGGCGCATTCGCCATGCTGTAGCTGCGGCGCTTGCCGTCCTTCAGCAGGAATTCGATGTACTGGCCGGCCTTGTACTGCAGGCGTTCGTTGGCCGGCAGTTGCAGGGAGACGACGGCGACGTCGTCGGCCACCTTGTCGATCTTCGCCACGCGGGTCGGCAGCTTCTTGATCGGGAAGTCGCCCACGCCGAGCACTTCGCGCGCTTCGATCACCACATCCGAATGCGGCGTCGCGCAGCAGAACAGCGAGAAGCCTTTTTCTTCTTCTGCCGTGGAGAGCGCCTTTTCCTGGTGGGCGCGATGCGTGACGGAGCCTTCGAGCAGTTTGCCCTTGCAGGTGCCGCATGCGCCGTTCTTGCAACCATAGGGCAGGCCGACGCCGGCACGGATGGCCGCTGCCAGCACGGTTTCGTCGTCTTCGCACGTGAATTGCCGACCGCTCGGCTGGACTGTTACCTGGAATGTCATGCTGTATGGGATCGAGATGAGAGTGAATGCCGCAAGGCGTTGATTTCACGGAAAATTTGAAGGCGCTATTGTCGCATTTTTTTCATGCGGTTTTACAGGCACCGTTCCCGTACACGGGAACGGTGCTTTCGCGTTGGCTGTCCTACAATGTCGGCATGACTATCCAGACCACAAGAAAGATCGGCAAGCCGCGCCTGCTGATACTTGGTTGCGGCGACGTGGGCATGCGCCTGCTGCCGCTGGTGCGCGATCGCTATCGCGTGTTCGCGGTGACGAGCCAGGAGGAACGGTGCATTACATTGCGCGCGGCCGGTGCGATTCCCGTTGTGGCCGATCTTGATCGTCCGCAAACGCTGCGCCGGTTGCTGCACCTTGCGGACGATATCGTGCATCTCGCTCCGCCGCAGTCCGACGGCGCCACCGACCTTCGCACGCGCCGCCTGGTGTCCGTCCTG
>DASVLM010000419.1:0-19512 GCA_036384875.1 Noviherbaspirillum sp. | reverse complement strand
CCAGATGTTGCCGTAGATTTCCGCCGGCGGCAGCAGGTAGGTGAGCAGCACGACGGCCCACAGCATCGCGCAGCAAATGGTGAGCGGCACCACGGCGAACCACCAGACTGCATCGGGACGCGTGTCGGTGCCGTCCGGATTGCGTGCCGGCAACGGCTTGGCGTCCCACAGGCTTTGCTTGCCGATGGCGCGGCGCAGGGTCTGGTTGATGGTTTCGACGATGGAGAAATGCGGGCACAACCAGCCGCAATACAGCCTGCCCCACTTCCAGCTGACGAAGATCAGCGTGCCGCCCACGGCAAGCAGCGGCAGGAATCCGCGCAGCACCAGGTTCAACGCGGCATGGCCTGCGGAGATACGGCCAGCGAGGAAATCGTCGAGGCCGAGCGTCCAGTCGAGGCCGAAGAAGATGAAATGCTTGACGTTCAGGTCGAGCCGGAAAAGGTCGAACACCGGCGAGAGGATGAACAGCAGGAAGAAACTGCCCTGCGTGATCAGGCGCCAGCGCTGCACCGGAATGCCGAGCCAGCCGGCCTTGCCGCGCGCAGCCTGCGCCTCGGCATGGGCGACCTCGGGCGCTATCCGGCTTGTTGCAGTGGCTTTCATTTTCCGAACGTTGCCTTGATCACTTCGAGCAGGGCGTCGGCGGTGTCGGCATCGTCGGTCAGCGGCTCCACCAGCGCGGCTTCGCACGCGGCGACCGGGTCGCAACCGGACTGGATGAGGCTTGCGGCATACACCAGCAAACGGGTCGATGCGGCTTCTTCGAGGTCGTGGTCCTTCAGCTGCCGGAAGTGGCCGGCGAGCGTGACCAGTTGCCGGGCACGCATTGCCTCGACGCCGGTTTCGGCGATGACGATCTTTTCCTCCAGTTCCGCCGCCGGGAAGCCGAGGCTGATGGCGACGAAGCGCTGGCGCGTCGAAGGCTTGAGGCTCTTCAGCAGGTTCTGGTAGCCGGGGTTGTAGGACACCACCAGCATGAAATCTTCAGGCGCCTGCAATTCCTCGCCGGTACGTTCGATCGGCAGGATGCGGCGGTCGTCAGTGAGCGGATGCAGCACGACGGTAGTGTCCTTGCGTGCTTCCACCACTTCGTCGAGATAGCAGATTGCGCCCTGGCGCACTGCGCGCGTGAGCGGGCCGTCGGACCAGACTGTCTGGCCGTCGCCGATCAGGTGGCGGCCGACGAGGTCGGCAGCGGTGAGGTCGTCATGGCAGGCGACGGTGATGAGCGGACGCGTCAGGCGCGCCGCCATATGGGCGACGAAGCGCGTCTTGCCGCAGCCGGTCGGGCCTTTGATCAGCAATGGCAGGCGATTGCGGAAGGCGTACTCGAAGAGTTCGCACTCGTTGCCTTGCGGCTGGTAGTAAGGCACGTCGAGGACAACCTGGAGGCCTGGAGCGATGATGTCGTTCATGTCGAATCTCCGATATTCAGCGGAAGGCATAGGCGATGGTGCCGAGCACGGCGGCGAGCCAGCCCAGTGTCACCCAGCGCCAGGGAGCGCCCACACCCTGCAGCGCCATGAAGCGGTCGATCACGATGCGGCCTTTGATCAGGGTGATGGCGAGCACGACGAGGATGATGGTGTGGCCGGACATGCCTGCTTCGGCCAGGCCGAAAGTCAGTGCGGTCATTGCCAGCAGTGCCAGCCATTGCAGGGTCGCGGCTTTTTGCGTGTTCATGGTCAGTGCAATACGTAAATCAGGGGAAACAGGACGATCCATACCAGGTCGACCATGTGCCAATAAGCCGCACCGGTCTCGACGCCGACATGGTCGCGCGCGCTGTAGCCGCCCTTCCGCGCCTTCAATGCCACGGCGGCAAGGATCACCATGCCGAGAATGACGTGCATGAAGTGGAAGAAGGCGAGCGACAGGTAAAACATATAGAAAGTGTTGGTCGACAACGAGATGCCTGCCTCGACCTTGGCGCTGAACTCCATGAGCTTCAGCACCACGAAAACGGAACCGCATCCCATCGCGGCGATCAGCCAGTGCGTGCAGCGGCGGCTGTCATCAGCCTTGATCGCATTCACCGCCCGCACCACGAAATAGCTGCTGGTGATCAGCATGACGGTATTGATCGCGCCGCTCGTGCGATTCAGCTCGAGCTGGGAAGCATTGAACAATTCGATGTTGCGCGTGCGTGCAAACGCATACGCGAGGAAAAAGATGCCGAACACCAGCAGTTCGGCATAGATAAAGCACCACATGGCAAAGTCGCCGGGCAATGAACGATTCTGCGTTGCACGATCCTGCAAAACAAGATCCTGCGTTTGCGGTGCGAGAGGAGACAGTGTGTTCATTTCGGCTCTGCCGCCCGGCTTGCGCCAGGCGGGACCTTATGGATGAGACAGCGAGATCAGGCGATGGGAGCAGGCTTGCCGCTGCCCTTGACGAAGAAGCTGGCGATGTACAACACCAGGCCGATCAGGAACACGACACCGGTGCCTTCACGCAGCCAGTAGAAGATGGACAACTGGTCTTGCGTTGCCATGAACGGCATCGGGCTGCTCGATACGCGCTGCAGCCAGACTTGCAGGATGCCTGCGGCGGTAAGGAACAGGGTGATGAACACCATGGCGATCGTCATGAGCCAGAAGCTCCACATTTCCAGGACTTGCGACGCGTTGCTGTTGGCAGCACGACCGCGTATCACCGGCATTGCATAGCTGATCATGGTCAGCACCACCATTGCATACGCACCGTAGAAGGCCATGTGGCCGTGGGCAGCGGTGATCTGCGTGCCGTGGGTGTAGAAGTTCACCGGAGCGAGCGTGTGCAGGAAGCCCCACAGGCCGGCGCCGAGGAAGGACATCACGCCGGTGCCGAGTGCCCACAGCGTGGCGGCCTTGTTCGGATGCTCGCGACGGCGGCGGTTCACCATGTTGAATGCAAAGACAGTCATCATGAAGAACGGAATCGGCTCAAGCGCGGAGAACACGCTGCCCCACCATTGCCAGTATTCCGGTGCGCCGATCCAGTAGTAGTGGTGGCCGGTACCGATCAGGCCCGAGATCAGCGACATGGCGATGATCACATACAGCCACTTCTCGATCACTTCACGGTCTACACCGGTTACCTTGACCAGCACGAAGGCCAGCAATGCACCAAGGATCAGTTCCCACACGCCTTCCACCCAGAGGTGCACGACCCACCACCAGTAGTACTTGTCCTTGACGATGTTGGCCGGGTTGTAGAACGAGAACAGGAAGAAGATCGCGAGGCCCCACAAGCCGACGAGCAGCACCAGGTTGATACTGGTCTTGCGGCCGCGCAGGATGGTCATCGAGATGTTGTACAGGAAGACCAGTGCGACGATCACGATGCCAACCTTGGTCGGCAGCGGCTGCTCGAGGAACTCGCGTCCCATGGTTTCGAGCAGGTCATTGCCGGTCAGCTTGGCGAGCGTGGCGTACGGCACCGCGAGGTAGCCGACGATGGTCAGCGCGCCGGCGACGAGGAAGACCCAAAACATGGCCCACGCCAGCTTGGGGCTGTGCAGTTCACGCTCGGCTTCTTCCGGAATCAGGTAGTAGGCCGAACCCATGAAGCCGAACAGCAGCCACACGATGAGCAGGTTGGTGTGCACCATCCGCGCCACGTTGAATGGAATGGCGGGGAAGAGGAAATCCCCCACCACATACTGCAGGCCCATGATGAGGCCGAACAGTATCTGCCCCACGAAGAGGCCGATCGCCGCGATGAAATAAGGCTTCGCGACTGCCTGTGATTTGTATTGCATGTTGTTCTCCGCTGGTAATTGTTCGATCAGCCCTCGATGTTCGGCGGCCACTTGCTGGTGTTGACCTCGCCGGTGAATTTCAGGAAGTTCACCAGGTCGTCAAGTTCGCTGTCGGTCAGGTGGAATTGCGGCATCTGGCGGCGACCAGGTGCGCCCGTGGGCTGCGCCTTGATCCATGCCTTGATGAAGTCGGGGCCGCGGCGCTTGTAGACGTTGCCGAGTTCCGGTGCGAAGTAGGCGCCCTCACCCAACAGCGTGTGGCAGCCGATGCAATTGCGTGTTTCCCAGATGTGCTTGCCGCGCACGACCGAGTCGGTCATGTTCTCTCGGTGGTCGCGTTTGGGAAGGGTGCTCATCGTGTCGAACGTCAGTGCGACGAACAACAAGAAGAAGAACACCGCACCGCCATAGAAGATATTTCTGGCGGTCGATTTGGTGAATGCTGAGCTCATGATTTGAATTTCCTTTCATCTTGGTCTGCAAATGACCCTTGCGGTGGAATGCCTCGACAGCCAAACGATGCTCCGTCGTCCGCTGTCACCGTTAAACATCTATTTAAAATGAATTATATATGTCGGATGCATCTTTTTCCAACTGCCTTTCGTTAATTCCTGTTATTGATAAAGGGTGCTGCTATCGGTACGTGAGCGAATTTCTCACTCTGTCCAGGCCGTGCGCTTTTTGCTCATTCATTCCACCGCGGCACAAGCCGGACACATGACGTGAAGGCGGGCCAGTCAGCCAGAAGATGCATGGCTGATGCAGATTATTGATTTGGCGCACCTGAAAAAACATGATCCAGATCAAGTTTGCCCGGAACGGCTCTTCGGGCGTGATATGAAATCGGTATCAGCTTCAGTGGCTGGTACCGGCCGAACGCGTGATCTTGTTGAAGACGTTGTATTTTCCTGACGGCTTTTTCATCGGAATGCGCTTCACCACTTTCAGGGTTTGCGCGTCATAGATGACCAGTTCGCCATCGTCTTCCCAGATGCTGACAAGCGCGTACTTGCCGTCGCGCGTGAACTCGGTATGCGCCGCAACCTTGCCGGGGCTGGGCCGCAAATACGCGACCACTTCCAGCTTCTGCTTGTCGATGATCTGAATGACATCGCGGTCCTTGCTGCCATTGAACACATCGACCCATGCATACGGCGTGTTCTCGTGGCTGCGCATGAAGAAGCCCGGTCCGAGCGTCTTGATCTGCTTGATCGGTTGCCAGGTCTTCATGTCCACCACGGTGACGACACCCTCTTTCAGGTTCGGCGTGGCGAGCACTGGATGCCCCTGGTATTCCCAGGTGATGCCGGAGCCGAGGTGCGGCATGCCGGGCAGGTCGACGCTGCTGATCTTGCGGCGAATGTTCAGGTTCACCACCTGGCCGCGGCCGCCGCGCGAGGAGCCGATCAAGTGGTCGTAATGCGCGTCGAAGAAGAAATCGTCGAGGTAATCGTCGAGCATGATGCGGCGCGGTGCGAACGGCCCCGGCACCGCGAGTCCTTCTGCCATCTTGTAGTCGTGCACGAGGCCGTTGAACACCGGCGGCGCGTTGTCGTCGTAGCTCATTTCCCAGACTTCGGGAATGTCCTTGAGCGCGGCGACAAAGCTCTTGCGCGGCGCGGCGTCGTACACCGCAGACACGCGCGAGGACTTGCCGTCGTCATCCTTCACATCGATCACCTTGAACGGCTTGAGGTCGCGCGTATCGAGCACCACCAGCGTATGCGGCAGGTAGTTCGCGACCATCGCATAGCGGCCGTCGCTCGATACCGCGAGATTGCGCGTGTTGATGCCGGCGCGCACTTCGGCGATGAGCTTCAGGTTCCAGATGTCGTACTTGGCGATCCAGCCGTCGCGCGAAGCGAAATACACATAGCGGCCATCCGGCGAAAACTTCGGCCCGCCGTGCAAGGCATAACGCGTCGGGAAGCGGGTGATGGGTTCGAACTTGTCGCCGTCCAGGATGGTGGCATGGTGATCGCCGAGTTCGACCACCACGAACAGGTTGAGCGGGTCAGCCTGGAACACCGGCTTGTCCGGCAGGTTGCCGGGCGTCACATGCTCGATGCGCGATGCTTTGATCTGTTCCATGCCCCATGCCGGAATCTGCGGCAGCGGCGTGTAGACGAAATCGACCAGTTGCTTGATTTCGTCGGCGGAGAGCTTGCCGGAGAATGCCGGCATCTGCGTCGCCATGCGGCCTTCGCTGACAGTCTTGATGGCATCGGGCCGGCGCAAGCGTTCGAGGTTGCTAGGCAGGAGCGCGGGCCCTGCGCCGCCGAGACGGTCCGCGCCGTGGCAGGAGGCGCAATGCGTCTGGTACAAGGCATTCGCATCGGCGGCCCAGGTGCTGGCACACCACAGTGCAACTGCTGCGGCCCCAAGGGCAAGAACGATTTTCAGCTTCATGCGGCACTCGCCTGGCGAATCTTGAAATAGGGCTTCATCGGCACGCGTTCGCGTTCGCCGGAAAGGCCGATCTCCGCGTCATCCATGTAGCAGGCCGGATCTTCCTGCCACGGGTCGCCGGTCAATTGCAGGGCGCGCACGCGGGTATTGCCGCCGCACACATCAAAGTAGCTGCAATCCGCGCAACGTCCCTTGACCTGGCGCGGCATGGCCTTCAGGCCGGCCATCAACGGATCGGAGGTGTCGGGCCAGATTTCCGAGAACTTCCGGTCGCGCACGTTGCCGAGGTTGTGGTGCCACCAGAAGGTATCCGGATGCACGTTGCCGAGGTTGTCGATGTTCGCAACGTTGACGCCCGAGGAATTGCCGCCCCACTGCGCCAGCTTTGCGCGCAGGTGTGCCTCGCACTCGGGGAAGCGGCTGCGCACCCATTGCAGCAGGTAGGCGCCGTCCGCGTCGTTGTTGCCAGTGACGAATTCCTTGTGCTCGCCGCGTTGCAGCTTGTCCCAGCAGGTATCGAACAGCAGGTCCATTGCGTCGCGCGTCGTTTGCAGGAAGGCATCGCGGCCGCGATTCGTGTTGCCGCGGCCGGCGTAGTTCAGGTGCGAGAGGTAGAACTTGTCCAGGCCTTCGTCGTCGGAGAGCTGCAGCAGCGACGGCAGGTCTTGCGCATTCATTTCAGTGAGCGTGAAGCGCGTGCCAACCTTGATGCCAGCGTCGCGGCACAAGCGAATGCCGTGCATGGAGGCATCGAAGGCACCTTCCTTGCGGCGGAACTTGTCGTGCGTTTCGCGCATGCCATCGATGCTGATGCCGACATAATCGAAGCCGATCTCGGCGATGTGCTCGATGTTGCTTTCGTCGACCAGCGTGCCGTTGGTGGAGAGCGCGACATAGAAGCCCATGTCTTTCGCGCGGTGTGCGAGCTGATAGATGTCCGGCCGCAGCAGCGGTTCGCCGCCGGACAGGATCAGCACCGGCACGCCGAAGGCACGCAGGTCGTCCATCACGCCGCAAGCTTCTTCGGTCGTCAGCTCGCCGGCATAGTCGGTGTCGGCCGAGATCGAATAGCAATGCTTGCAGGTGAGGTTGCAGCGGCGGATCAAATTCCAGATCACGACCGGGCCGGGCGGATTGCGCTTCGGTCCGAGCGGGGTCGGACTGGCGATTTCCTTCATGTAGTGGGTAATGCGGAACATGGCTTTTCCTTTGCCGGACTGACGCAGTGACAGGGAGAGGGCTTGGGCATTTGGGCGGGGAACAAAGGCAATGCTTCAGTTAACAGCCTCTGCCCGCGATACTCATCTGGTAACGAAATTTTTACGGAGGTCGCCGCACACATTGAAATGTTGCAGATGTTCCCCGCCCAAATGCCCAAGCCCTCTCCCTGTCACTGCGTCAGTCCTACTCTATCCGGCCGCCAATCGGAGGCCGGTCTTTTTCAAAATCCGTGTGCTGTACAAAACGTCATGCGCGCGTGCGTGTTCGCCCAGCAGTTCGGCGATGACGGCAACCTTCGCTTCCACTTCCTCGCGCGTCTTGCCGTGAACCATTGCAAACATGTTGTACGGCCATTGCGGCAACTTGCGCGGACGGCGATAGCAATGGCTGACGAACTCCAGCCTGCCCACGCGCTCGCCCAGTTCGTCGATGTGCTCATCGGGCAGGTCCCATACCGACATGCCATTGGCGCGATAGCCGATGGCGTAGTGATTCGGCACCACGCCGATGCGGCGGATCACGCCGCTTTCTTCCATGCGGCGCATGCGTGCCATCACCTCTTCCACTTCGATGCCAAGCTGCTCCGCGATGAGGTGGTAGGGCCGCGCCACGAGTGGCAATCCCTTTTGCGTCGCAAGGATGATGCTGCGGTCAATGCTGTCGTTCATGTCAGGCCTTCAGCTTGAGTTCGACGAAATACTCCCGCGACTTCGGGAAGGCGAAGACTTCGCAACCCGTGTCCTTCTCGATCCTGGCAATGGTTTCCGCGATCTGCTCCGGCTTTTCCGTTGCCAGCACGAACCACATGTTCAATGCATGGTTGCGCGCATAGTTGTGGGCGACTTCGGGCAAGGCATTGACTGCTTCCGCGATGTGCTCGAACTCCTCTTCCGGTGCCGACAACGCGGCCAGCGTGAAGGCGCCACCCATGCGTTCGATCTGGAACAGCGGGCCGACGCGGGTCAGCACATTGCGCTCCAGCAGGCTGGAGAGGCGCGACAGCAATTCGTCTTCCGTGATGCCGATGCGCTGCGCCGCTTCCAGGTAGGGGCGTTCGCAAACCGGCAAACCGCCTTGCAGGTTGTTGATGATGGCGCGGTCGATCTCATCCATGGACGGCTCCCGTGACCGGTGCATAGCGTGCGCCGCGCTGCTTGAAGCGTCGGCGGCTGAAGAGAACGTCGTGCGGGTACTCATTCATGTCGCAGGCGGCGATGAGGTCCGCGATGCGTGCTTCGACGTCGGCGCGGTCCTTGCCGTGGATCATGCAGAACAGGTTGTAGCGCCACTCGGGCATGCGGCGTTCGCGCCGGTAGCACAGCGTGACGCGTCCGCTTGCAGCGATGCGGCGACCGACCCTGCCCACGTCCGACTCCGGCACATCCCACACCACCATCGCATTGGCGCCGTAACCGAGTTCATGGTGGCGCACGACTACGCCGAAGCGTTTGACGAGTCCGTCGTCGAGCCAGCGCGTGATGATGGCGATCGCCTCCTCTTCCGGGACGCCGAGGCAGGCAAAGGGACGCTCGACAATCGGCAAACCGTCCTGCAAGGCCGCCAGCACTTCCTGCTCACTGGCATCGAGCGTGAAGCTGGGATGCGCCGGTGTCAGCTTCCATATCGGCCCGTGCAACGGCGCCGTTCCCGCACCGTTGGCAAGGTCGAAGCCGAGGTCAATGTGGTAATCCTCCAGCATCGGCAGCACCAGCACTGGCCCGCAGGCACAGGCTTTCTCGATGGCGGCCAGCACCTCGTGCAGCCGCTGCGACGACGGCGCGGCGACGACGAACCAGAGGTTGAAGCGATGCTCGCGCTCGTAGTTGTGGTTGACCTCGGCAAATCCGTTGACGATCTTCGCGACTGTATCAATGCGTTTGACAGGAACAGCGAGTGCAGCCAGCGCGCTGGCGCCGATGGCGTTCGGCCGGAATACCGCGCCGACACGGCTGACGACACCGCTGTCCTGCCAGCGCTGCAGTGTATCGATCACTTCCTGTTCGCGCATGCCGAGTTGCGTGCCGATGGCCGCGAACGGCCTCGGCTTCAACGGAAAGCCGCGCTGGAAGGAATTCAGCAGCTGGAATTCGCGCGGGCTCAGTTCGGCGTCCATCGCTCGTTCCTCAGAATCCGATGCGCGCGGCGCGCGTGGTGAAGAAGATGCCGCTCGGCGCATCGGCCGGCAGTACCACGCGTGGAACGAAGGTGGTGGTATCGAACACCGTCACGCGGTTGTCGTCGCGCGCCGAGACCCAGACCGATTCGCCGCGCGGCGTGAACTCCATGTGCAGCACCGCCTTGCCCGGCGCAAGCTGCTTCACCACACTGCGACTCTCGACATCGACCACTTCGACGCGGCCGTTGTCAGGGAAGGCGAAGTTCACCCACACCTGGCGGCCATCGGGCCGCGCAATCACGAACACCGGCTGCCCGTATACCGCGATGCGCCCTGCTTCGCGCCATGTCTCGGTATCGAGCACCAGCACTTCATGCCGGCCTATCGCGGGCACATACGCATACTTGCCTGCCACCGCCCAGCCGCGCAGGTGCGGCATCTTGTAGACCGGCAGCTTTTCCTGCCCCTTGCCGTAGCCGTCGAGCACGCGGCGTAAGCCCTTCTCGGGATGCCACAAGTCGAGCAGCGCCATGCCGTCTTCACCGAACAGGCCGGCGAGGTAGTAGCGGCCATCGGGCGTCACCATGCCGTCGTAGGGTTCGCAGCCGGCATTGCGGAATTTTTCGATGCGCGGATGGCGCGGATCGCTGAAGTCGCCGACCCAGATCTCGCCTGCATCGAACAGGCTCCACGCGAAGCGCTGGCCCGGCACATCGGCCAGGCCGACCACCTTGGAGCGCTTGCCTTCACTGCCGTAAGACGCAGGCACGTCGGCGAGCAGTTCGAGCGTTTGTGCGCTGAACACTTTCACGCCGCCAGGTTGGTAGTTCTGTGCAGCGATCAGGCTGCCGTCCTGCGAGATCGCGCCGCCGATACTGTTGCCGGCCTGGACGATGCGGCGCTCGATCACGCCCTTGAGCAAGTCGACCTTGGACAGTCCGCCGTCGCGCCCGAACACGTAGGCGTAGCGGCCGTCGCGCGAATACACCACCGACGCATGCGACAAATCACCCAGCCCTTTCACCGAGCCGATGGCGATGCGCTGCGTAGTATCGACGATCTGCACGCTGCCGCTGGCGCGCTCGATCACGACGCCGAGGTCGCCGGTGCCGCGCAACTGCGGCGCCGCGCATCCTGCAAGAGCAAGCATGGCAAACGTCGCGGCCAGCGCGGAAAGAATGGACCTACTCATTCGGAAATCCTTTTTGCAATTGCTCGACGATCCAGCCTACTTCCGGCTCGGTAAGGAAGGGCCGCCACGGCGGCATCGCAGTACCGGGACGGCCCTGGAGGATGGTTGCTACGAGACTGGATGCCGGTTTGCCATGCAGCGCATCCGGCAGCAGCGCGGGACCGAGTCCGCCCTTGAGCGTGAGCCCGTGGCAGGAACCGCAGTCCTGGCGCACCAGGTTGATGAGTTCGCCGCGGCGCGACGCACTCGGCGCCGCGGCGGAAGATTCGGCCGCGCCGATCGCACTCGCATGAAACGAAAAAACCGCTGTCATTCCCGCGACTGCGGAAACCCAGCGGAGATTGCGAAGGATAGCCATGTCTGCACTCCGGCGCGGAAGAAGCGGGCAGCAGCGTTGCCGCCACCCGCTCCACACACGATCAATACACGTCGTGCTGCGTGTTGTTGACGTTGAACTTGCCGGTCGGCGTGATCAGCCTCGGATCCTTGATCACGGTCTTCAGCTTGCGGGTCTTGTCATCCACGACCACGACCGCCGAGGTCTTGTCCTTGGCATTCCACACCGAGAACCAGACTTCGTCGCCAGCCTTGTTGTACTCCGGCTGCACCACGCGTTTGGCGCCGTCGCCGAGGTTCGCCCATTCGGCGATCGGCAGCGTCTCGAAGCCCTTGTCGAGGTTGTTGATGTCATACACCGCGACGGACTGGCTGATCTTGGCATCCGGGTTCAATGGCGTATCCACCCACAGGTTCTTCGACTTCGGATGGGTCTTGATGAACAGCGAACCGCCGCCCTGGCCCTTCAGCGAAGCCACGACCTTCCATGCCTGGTCCTTGTGCTTGACGGGATCGGTACCGATCAGCGAGATGGAATCGTCGCCGAGGTGGCTGGTTGCCCAGACCGGGCCGAACTTCGGATGAATGAAGTTTGCGCCGCGACCCGGGTGCGGTGTCTTGCCCACATCGACCAATGCAGCCAGCTTGTCTTCCTTGGTATCGACCACGGCGATCTTGTTCGAGGCATTCGCAGCGACGAGGAAGTAACGGCCGGTGGAATCGAAGCCGCCGTCATGCAGGAACTTGGCAGCGTCGAGCGTCGTCGTCTTCAGGTTCTTCAAATCCTTGTAGTTGACGATGTAGATCTTGCCGGTTTCCTTGGCGTTGATGACGAATTCCGGGTTGTAGTGCGAGGCCACGATGGAAGCGACGCGCGGCTCCGGATGGTATTCGTTATCGACCGTCATGCCGCGGGTGGAAACGATCTTCAGCGGCTTGAGCGTGTCGCCTTCCATCATCACGAACTGCGGCGGCCAGTAGGTGCCGGCGACAGCGTACTTGTCTTCATAGCCCTTGTACTTCGACGTTTCGACGGAACGCGCTTCGAGGCCAACCTTGATCTCTTCGACGTTGTCCGGCTTTTCCATCCAGAGGTCGATCAGGTTGATGCGTGCATCGCGGCCGATCACGTACAGGTAACGGCCCGAAGCCGACATGCGCGAGATATGCACTGCATAGCCGGTCTTGACGATGTTGATGATCTTCTTGGTGTCGCCATCGATCAGCGCCACTTCGCCGGAATCGCGCAGCGTGGTGGAGAAGATGTTGGCGATGTTGTAGTTGTTCATCTTCTTCGTCGGCCGCTTGGCAACGGGAACGATTTCCTTCCACGTCGCTTCCATTTCCTTGATGCCGTACTCAGGCGGCTGCGGCGGTTCCTGCTGCACGTAGCGCGCCATCAGGTCGACTTCCTTCTCGGTGAGGTCACCGGAAGTCTGCCAGTTCGGCATGCCGGCGGGCGAACCGTAGGCGATGAACACTTTCAGGTAATCGGTGCCCTTGGCGAGCGTGATATCGGGAGTCAGCGGCTTGCCGGTGGCGCCCTTGCGCAGCACGCCGTGGCAACCGGCGCAGCGTTCAAAGTAGATCTGCTTCGCCTTGTCGAACTCCGCCTTGGTCATCGGCGGCGCCTTCGGGTTGATGTTCTGGTGCATTTCTTCACCAGCCAGCGGCGACGCGCCGGCCTGGTATTTCGCCTCGGCGCCTTCATGCGCCTTGGGGTCCTGGGCGTGTGCGACGCCGAAAGCAAGCGGGAGTGCCGCAAGCATTGCCGCTACCGGCTTCAGCAAGGATATTTCGCGATTCATTATTTTTTCTCCGTAAGAGGAAGGTCACTGCATACACGATTCGAACTGGGTCGAATAAAGCCGAGATGCCGTCTGGCGACATCCCTGCCGCCATTTCTTCGTTGGCGCTAGGTTGCGCTATCGCATGCCGGGATTCCTTAACTCGTATCAATTATTTTCAGAGAGCACGGAGATACATTCGAGCCACCATCAACGAACGACGCATGCAGCGCCGAATGCGCTGCATGCCGGGACAGACTCATGAGCAAACTTCCTCCCAGAATCGAGACGCTGCCGCGCGCAGGCATGGTCTATCTCATTGGTGCCGGTCCCGGCGATCCTGATCTTCTGACGCTGCGTGCAGCACGCCTGCTGCAACAGGCATCAGTAGTGGTCTACGACAACCTCGTCGGCGAAGGCGTGCTCGATCTCATTCCCGAGACTGCGGAACGCATCTACGCCGGCAAGGAAAATCGCAACCACTCGATGGACCAGCACGACATCAATGCCTTGCTGGTGCGACTCGCAAAAACGGGAAAGCAGGTAGTGCGTTTGAAAGGCGGCGACCCGTTCATCTTCGGGCGCGGCGGCGAGGAGCTGGAAGCACTCGCGGCGGAAGGCTTGCGTTATGAAGTAGTGCCCGGCATTACGGCAGCCAGCGGCGTGTCGTGCTACACCGGCATTCCGCTTACGCATCGCGACCACGCGCAAACCTGCGTCTTCACAACGGGACACTTGAAGGACGGCACGCTCGACCTCGACTGGAATACGCTCGCCAGGCCGAAGCAGACTGTGGTGATTTATATGGGACTGGGCGCGCTATCGGAAATCACGCGGCAATTGATTGCGCATGGCCGCGCTGCCGACACGCCCACTGCCGTAGTAGAACGCGGCACCACGCGTCGGCAGCGTGTGGCGAGCGGCACGCTGGACACCATCGTCGAACGCGTCGAGGAACGGGGCTTCAAGTCGCCCTGTCTGATCGTCGTCGGTGAAGTGGTGTCGCTGCACGAGAAGCTGCAGTGGTTTGACAGCACGGCGCTGGAGACGGCTTGAACGATAGCCGTCATCGGCTCATTGCAGCAATGCCTTACAACGCGCCGCGTTCCTTTTCGCTCGCGTAGTACACCACCTTGCGCGCGCGCATCACATCGCCCAGCGGCCGATGCTCCATCAATGCGCCCCAGGGATCGAATATCGCGGCTTCCACCTGTTTGGCAAATGCAGCGGGGTTGGCATCCTGCAGGTCTTGCTGTGGAATGCGCAGGCGGGCAACCGTCACATAGGGCGATACCGATTCTTCCCAATCGATGGAAGCATTCTCGATGGGCGTCTCTGCTTCGTTCACGAAGAACTGCAACTGGAAATCGAAGACGAGGTCCGTTGTGGCGAGACGTTCACTGACATCGTCCGCCCAATCCTTCCCTGCAGCGATCGGCGCCGGATTCCCCGCCGGCACAAGCCGTACGCGAACCGCATAAGGTCCGCACGCAATCGGTGCCGCGCTGTAGAAAGTATTGCAGGCAAATCCCTTGAACGGCTTGCCCATGATGCCGGCGAAGATGCCGATCATTCGGAGTGCGCCGGCCAGGCCGTAACGCCGGAACAGATGAACCAGCAAGGAAGTACCGCCCTTCGATGCAGCCAGTGCGAGCCCGACGAATTCATCGCTCTTCGGAAACGCGAAGGCGCTGTGATTGATCAGCAGGAAGTCCTGGTGGTCCGTATCGCCCGAGCCGAGCGCGGACGGTCCGGACACGCCGAATACCTTGATGGAAAAGCCTCGAATGTCCGGTTTGGCGTTGGGAGCGCGGTCGGCACCGCCATTCGATAACCGCACCCAGGCATCATGAACTCCGGGGCTCGCGAACAAACCTTGACGCGCCGGTGCAGGCAAGTCCGGCAATACTTCGAACGTCGCTTTCAACGCCTGCAACTGCTTGCGATGCAGCGCGCGACCGTTGCCGTACTTCTGCGATTTCTGCTTCTGCATCGCCGCAAAGTCCTTCGCATAGCGCGCGAAGCGTTCCGCCTCGTCAGGTGCGATCTCTTCCTTCCAATCCGTGCTTGGTTGCATCGTTGGTCTCCTCCGGGAAAGTTATTGTTTGATGGTGCGAAGCGCTTGATACCACTATCACTCGTTCCACGTTTCCGCCGCCAGCGGCAACTCGTTCAGCTCCGCTCTCGCTTCTCGCCACGTCGGATAATACCGTTCCAGTAACGAGATAAAGTGCTCGTTATGCGTCGGCTCGATCAAGTGAAGCATCTCATGCACGACGACATACTCCAGCAAATCCCTGGGTTTCTTGACCAATTCAGTATTCAGACGAATGTTCCCCGCCCGTTGATTGCAGCCGCCCCATCTGGTCTTCATGCGTTGAAGGAAGTAGCCAGAAACCTTCACGCCGAGTTTCAATTCCCACTTTTGAATCAGTGCAGGCACCGCCTCATGTAATAGCGCGCGGTGCCATTCCTGCATGACTTCTTGCCGCTTTTCCAGCGTACTGCCGGGGCGCACTGTAAGCGTAATGCGCCGATGGTCCAGCTTCACACTTGGCTTTGTTTCTTTCTCCACCACGGATAACAGGTAGCGGCGTCCCCAGAGATAATGGCTTTCCCGCTCGACGAACCGGCGAGGGGTTTCGCGAGCTTGCGCTTGCAGTTTTGCCTGCTGTTCACGAATCCAACCGAGCTTGGATATGGCATAGGCACGGACCACATCCAGCCGCGTGGCGGCAGGTGCGACCAGCGTTACGCGGCCAGCCGGCGGATGCACCGTCAGGTGCACATTCTTGACCGCCTTGCGCGTGACGATGATCTCGACATCGCCGAGCTGGATCGTTTCCGCCATCAATATCCCGGTTGATTCTTGATGATCTCGAATAGCGCCTGCGTGGCTTCGGGGTCACGGTCAAGAATTGGATAGATCGCATTCAATACCTGCGCTTCGCGGGTAGTGTCGCCCTTCCATCCGGCAGGGGCATTTTCGCGCACGACCCAGTCCAGGCGTGCCGCCAAGGCCGCCTTGTCTTCCTCAGCGGTGGGATAGTGAAAGCTCGTCGCCGGAATCGCATCCAGATTGTTGTAGAGCACGACAGCTTCCGGTTTGCCGCGCAACGCCGCAGGAATGCCACCATCCGATTGCCTGGTCGCCATTCGCCTGACCAATGCCTCGGCCTTGCGCAGAAACTCTTCGTAGGCTGCCGTATCAGCCCGGTTTTGCTTGATGAGATCGTCGAGCAGCTCGGACATCTGCGCGTAAAACCTTGGGTCGGTGAGCTGATCGCGGATGATCGTCTTGCGGACGTTGTTGATGATGCCTTCGGCGATGGCGTTCTTCGAGAGCTTGCCTTTCTGGTTGAGCTTCCTCGCGATGGCATCGTGGATACCGGTTTCGATGATAAGTTCGGTCAGCGACAGCTCGCCCAGTTCGCCCAGTTCTTCGGCAGGATCGGCCTGAATGTAGGTGTTGATGAGGTGGCGCATGTCCGCCTCATAGGGTTTGATGTCCAGTTCCTCGCCGGAATGCTTCTTCACGGCTGCGCGAATCTCGGTGTAAGACTCGACCTCTTTCTGCAAAGCCGCCGCCTCGGCATCGGAATAACCGGCCTCGCTCAGGTTCTGCGCAATGTCGGCAAAGGCGCGCGCGAAGACGGCCACAGCCTTGTAGAACGACACTCGAAGCGCTTCCGTTTCGTTCAACGCATTGGCATTGGCCGCATCGCCGCAAAAGTAGTGCAGGAACTGTTCCATTTCGCGCGGATACGCAACCGGCTCGCACAGGTAGTGCAGCGCCTGGCGGGCATTGTCGAGCTGCTTCCTGCCTTCGTCCAGCCAGTTCTTCAGATGCACGTTGTTGTCGCCGCCGTTGCCCGCGTCAATGTCCAGTTCGTCGGAGCTATAGACAGCAATGGCTTGCTGCACGTCGCCGAACAATTCCTTGAAATCGACGATGTAGCCGTAATCCTTGTCGTCGCCGTCCAGCCGGTTGGTGCGGCAGATGGCTTGAAACAGGTTGTGGTCGTGCAGTTCGTTGTCGAGATAGATATAGGTGCAGCTCGGTGCGTCGAAGCCGGTAAGCAGCTTGCTTACCACGATCAGGAGCTTCAGGTTCGCCGGCTCCTCGATGAAACGGCGCTTGACCTCGTCCTCGTACTGTTTGGTCGTCTGGCCCTGCTTCAGAACATGCTGCGTGTAGGTGTCGAACTTGTAACGCTCATCGCTGTCTTTCGGCTCGCGCGAGATCGCATTGTGGTTGGGCTCGTAGGAGGTGATGATTCCGCAATACGTGCCAAAGCTCGTGTTCTGGAACAACCGGAAGTAATGGCAAGCGTCGTAGATCGATGCCGCGACGAGAATCGCCGTTCCTCTGTCGTTGTTCAGGCGCGGCTTGAGGCCGAAGTCTTCGATGATATTGGCGATGATGCGCTGCTTGCGCTCGCCCGCGCTCATCAGCTCTTCCATCGTTGCCCAGCGGCGGCGCAAGACTGCCTTCTGGAAGTTGTTGAGGTTCTTCGTTTTCTGCTCGAACCATTTGTCGATGGCCTTGCGCGAAGTCAGCCGCTGCGGTACGTCGCGCGCTTCGTATTTGAGATCGAGCACCACCTTGTCCGCCACGGCCTGATGGAACTTGTAGGTGTGAATGTAGGTGCCGAAGACATCCCGCGTCATCTGCTTGTCTTTGCGCAGCAGCGGCGTGCCGGTGAAGCCAATGAAGATGGCGCCATCCAGCCAGCGCTTCATCTGCTTGTTCATGTCCCCGCCCTGAGTGCGGTGGCATTCGTCCACGAACACATAGAACTGGCCGTGAATGCGGGGCGCCGGGCCTTTCAGGTCGGAGGCGTCGAACTTGTGGATCAAGGCGCACAAAAGGCGCGGCGTAGTTGCGCCAAGTTTCTCGACGAGCTGTGCACGGGAGCCGATGCGCGGCGACGGCGATTCGGCGCCGATCACGCCCGCGTTCTTCATCACACCCTCGATCTGCTTGTCCAGCTCGTCGCGGTCGGTAATCACGAGAATGCGCGCATCGGGGTCATGCTCCAGCAGCCACTTCGCGATCAGCACCATCAGAATGCTCTTGCCGCTGCCCTGCGTGTGCCAGATGACGCCGCCCTCGCGCCTTGCGATGCGTTCCTGCGCGGCCTTCACGCCCTGGAATTGATGCTGGCGCGGTACTTTCTTCTGGCCGGCGTCGAAGATGATGAAATTGCGGATCAGGTCGAGTAGCCGCGCCTTGTTGCACAACTGCGCCAGCGGCCGGTCGAGCAACGCTCCGGCGACAGACGCTGCCTCGGCATCTGCAGGTGCCTCGTCCTTCCACTCCACGAAAAACTGTTCCGGCGTGCCGGTCGTGCCGTAGCGCAGTCCTTGCGAATCGCTGCCTGCCAGCACGAACTGCACCGTGCTGAAGAAGCCCTTGTTGAAAATCTCTTCCTGGTTGGTGATGAGCTGGCGTACGCCGTCGGCCACATCCACCGAACTGCGCTTCAATTCGATCACTACGATGGCAATGCCGTTCAGGTAAAGCACGATGTCTGGGCGGCGCTCGTAACCGCCCTTGAGCGTAACTTCCTCGGCCAGCGCGAAATCGTTTTTGTCGACATTATTCCAGTCGATCAGGTGCACCGTTTCATGCGCCTGGCCCACCGTCACTTGCACTTGCACGCCGAAGCGCAGCAACTGGTAGGTGCGCATGCTCGCCTGGTAGAGCGTGACGCCGGTGGCGTCGGCGGCGGTTTCGAGCTTCTGCAAGGCGGCGGAAATGTGCGCGGCGGAATAACCGCGCGCTTCGAGGTTGTCGCGCAGTAGTATGGTGTCGATATGGCGGTTACTGTCGCGCTTGTTCCACTCGCCGAGATAACGATAGCCTAGCCAGTCAGCACGCTCTCGATCGGTTAACAGAGCGATGACGCGATTCTGTGTCTTGCGTTCGGAGCGTGGTTGTTCTGGCATTTTATTCTCCGGAGGGAACGAGCCGTGTTTTGCCGGTGAGGAGTTCTTGCATCATTGCTTGCTTGAGGGCGCGTGTTTTGTCGCGGCGAGCTTCCAGTGCGGACAGTTCATTATCCATGTCGGAAAGCACGGCAGCGATGGCGGATTGTTCAGTTTGGGTAGCAGGAAGTCGAACAATCGTGCTGTTAATTAGACTCGTGTTTAAGTTCATCTGCGAGCCGGTCTGTCCATGCTTTGACCAATCAGGCTCAATCCACTTCAGAACATAGTAAAGAAAATACTTATCTGCTTGGAGATCGTCAAAAACCACAAAACCGTCGTGTATGCATATATCAATCTCTGTGATCACGGGGCGCCCCACAGTGGCGCATATGCTCATGATCAAACCTCCCTTGGCGACTGGGCGGCTTTGCCGGATGCCCAAAGGCGAAAGTCGCTGCACCGTTTCTCGAAGGTGAATTCCGGAGCGAGTAACATCCGAGATGCGGACCCAACCAATCGATGAGTTTTCATCAAACCACGCTGGACTATCAATCGGACGAGGAGAAGCCCCGCGCTGAATGCGGGCCAGTTGCCCGAGCTGCTTCGACTTCCACTCGCTGCTGAAGCCTGGGAGACGGGTTTGGCCGGTGAGAAGTTGCTGCATGGCGGCCTGTTTGAGGTCGCGCTTCTTGGCGATGAGCCGCTCCAACCCGTTCAGCAGCGCATCTACATCGTTCAACACCGCCGCAATAGCACGTTGTTCATCTTT
>DASVLM010000418.1:0-7558 GCA_036384875.1 Noviherbaspirillum sp. | reverse complement strand
ACCGCACAGGTGGAAACCTTTGGCAAGACCGGCGTGGAGATGGAAGCGCTTACCGCCGTGCAGGTCGGGCTGCTGACGGTTTACGACATGTGCAAGGCCGTGGATCGGGGTATGACGATTACGAACGTAGCAGTCTTGGAGAAGCGCGGCGGTAAATCTGGAAACTGGTCCCGGGACAACGCCTAGAACATTACGAGGTCGTGTCGCGAAATCCCTAGCGTAAACACCTTCACTTTTTCGCGACCACGACGACATTCTTGCCGAACAAGCCGGCGAACAGCCGATCGCATAGCCTGCTTACAGGGAAAATCAAACGGTCATAGATCACGAGTGCCCGGCGATTCAGGTCACCGGATTGATTGCCCGTGAGCCGGAATGCCAAGGCTGCAAAAAAGCCGATCGAATCGACATAATGAGCAGTCTTCACCGCAAGTCCTGCAAGATGAAGTTTCCTTACCAGATCGCCTTTGGTGTACCGGCGAAAGTGTCCCACCTTGCGATCCATGCTCGAATACAGCAACTGGAAGGCCGGAACATAGATGAGCAACTGGCCGCCCGGCTTCAGCTTCCTTCGCCATTCGCCAAACATGGTGACATCGTCTTCGATGTGTTCGAGAACGTTAAGCGAATAAAGATAGTCGACGCTCTCCTCCTCCACTTCACCCAGCGACGTCGACACGCTGAGCCCCGCAGCCGCAATTACCTGTGCCTGCCTCGCGTCAGGTTCGATGCAATGCACGCGATATCCCTTCTGCGCCAGTTCACGAGCAAATGTACCGATGCCCGCGCCGAAATCCACGATGCGGTCGTCCCTGTTTGCATGGGACAGAATCAGGGACAGCAGGAATCGGTTGTAGTTGACGGCTTCGGCCATCACTTCCAGGTTATCGGTGCCGGAATATTCACACACGTCGAATCCCCATGATATTTTTCTTGAATACCCAGTAACGCGCGCCCGAGTAATTGAAGGCCAGGCCGAATACCGCCCCTATCGCCAACGGAATGACCGGAATAGCATGCAGTGCGGAAAAGATATGGAGCAGTAAGGAAAAAACTCCGAGATTGAGTAATGCGCCGCCTACCTGTACGAGAAAATACCGGCCGTATTCGTCCCGCTTCCTGCTGACGCCATCGGCCACGCCTTTGAACACCAGGGCGCGGTTCAGCAGCCAGGTAACAAGCGTGGCCATCAGGAACGAGAAGAGTCGAGAAATATATACGCTCACGCCGTACTTCTGTGACAACAGCGTCAACACGCCTCCATCCACCAGAAATCCGATGCTCCCGACAAGGCCGAAAGCAACCAGCCGTTTTGT
Source organism: Noviherbaspirillum sp. (assembly GCA_036384875.1). GTDB lineage: Bacteria > Pseudomonadota > Gammaproteobacteria > Burkholderiales > Burkholderiaceae_D > Noviherbaspirillum. Next base: position 6,242 of record DASVLM010000418.1, on the reverse strand, counting down.
TTCCGCTCGCTTCATTTGAATTGCATCGCAGTGTTTTCGCCAGCCAATAGCTGCCGCTCGTATTCCAACCGCTGCTGATGCGACACCGAATCAAGTATCAGGCCAATTCCGAACATCATTACCGCAACGATCTCCAATGCCGACGCGAGGATCGCGAGCGGGACGTGGTAGATGTAGCGCGCGCTGAACCAGTCTTCGAAAACCGGAATGCTCGCAAGTCCGCCCATCGCCGCAAAAAGCGCGGCCAGGCCAGTAAAGAAAAGCAGCGGCCGGTAATAACGCAAAATCTGCGCAATCGTAAAAATCACCTTGGCGCCATCCGAAAAGGTATTCAGTTTCGAAAAGGACCCCTCCGGCCTGTCACGATACTCGACCGGTATTTCACGGATACGGAAGCGACGATAGAGTGCGTGCAAGGTCATGTCGGTTTCGATCTGGAATCCTTCCACCAGAATAGGATAGGTCTTCACGAACTGCCGGTTGAATACCCGGTAACCGCTCATGATGTCGACTAACCGGGCGCCGAACAACTTGTTGATCATGTTCTGCACCAGGCTGTTCCCGAAGCCATGCAAGGCACGCTTGTTCTCCCTGGCGTAATGTCCGCCGGAATGACGATCGCCGACGACCATATCGGCCTCGCCAGCGGCAACCGGACGGATGAGATCATGCACTCGCTCTGCCGGATATGTCATGTCGGCATCGGACAGCACATATATGTCCGCGTCCACCGTCATGAAAGCGCGACGCAAGGCATTTCCCTTGCCTTGCCTGGTTTCATTGATCACTCCGCCGCGGCACCTCAGTTCATTCAAGGTTTGCTTGGCAATTTCAGCCGTTTTGTCGGAGGAATTATTGTTCACCACATAGATGCAGGCGTATGGTAACGCCGCATTGAAGGCGCGAATTGTTTCCCTGATGGTGAGTTCTTCATTAAACGCGGGCAGTATCACTGCAACGTCGAGTCCCACTTCCGAAATAACGGCGTGTGATATGGCTTCCATGGCGGCCCTCCCGTGAGCCTGTTTGCTGTTGAATAATCCGGCTGGGTATTTCAGCCAAATCGATCTCTCAAAGCTTCAATCAATATTTGCTTTTGCCATGCGCCCAGCAATCCTTGGACGATCCAGTCATCGATCAATGACCCAGAACGCGAGCACCACGCGATGCTTCCGGCCCTGAAGGAAAACCTTTTTTGACCGAGCAATCGACATGCGGTGGATCACGCCCCTCCCAATCGTTCAATTTACCCATATTGATGGTAGCGCCACCGAGTACAGCATAGGCAAGCTCGTCATTTTCGGGCGTATAGAACAAGGTTGTGGCGCTATTAAAATAACTGCGCGCCCAGGTTGAACGGAATTTTTTGGTTACCATCGCAGCCGGTGAAAAACGTCTTGGGCAGGTTTTCTCAATGCGATCAAAAATACGATCGATCCGTCTCGCCAAGTCGCTGTCCAGTTCCCCTGGCCCGCTTCGTGGGACTAGAATGCAACTGACAGCACCCGGAATGTACGAATCATCATTTTCGGCGGCATGCATTAGGCTCTTGAAACCGACACCCGGCTCCGCTCCAGCAGAATCCATTACCTCGATCGTCTCGCATGATGCAGGGTCGGTCTGCAGACCGAATCTTTCATATATTCCGTCGAAAGACCTGACCAGGGATGCATTTTTCACGTCGCCCATTCCTTTGATCGGATTAATGGGAATTAGGCTTCGTATATGCCTGCCGTATTTACGGATCATCGTCTCGACACGTTTTCCACCGGGGCTGTTTCTCGCTATCGGCACCTGCCCGCCAATATTGGAAAATGCGGAGCCCGGATGCAAGAACGGTACGAGATACGTTGCTGTCTGAATCGTCGGACTCAAGTACAGATAAGGTGTTCCCGCCAGCTTTTTCGGCACGCGAACTTCAAACCACGCGTTGGTCCAGCCGGAAGGCGACCAGCGATGTTGAGACACAGATTCGAACGCAACTTGCCAGAAGAGTAGAAAGGCAAGTATATAAATTGCGAATCGATGAGCACCGACCAAGCGCAACGACAGCGCCACAATCAAGGGCCCCATCATCAATAGACTTGGAATGAAATATCGTGCGTTCCCCGATGTATAAAGCCAAAGGACGTACGACAAAATCCATATCGACATCAGCAAGATGATAGCCCTGGATTCCGTCCGGGCCACAGTTCGCTCCGACTCTAAACTCCTTGTCAAATTCCATGCGAACTTAATTGCCGTACACACCAACAGGGCAAACAAGGCGCAGAACCTGACATCCGGCGCCCAGACCTCAACATAAATATTCGGCTCGGGTATTAGAGCACGGACCGGCAAAACCAGCGCCTCGAAAAATGACTCCGGTATGAACCTCGTATCCTTGATATTGAATGCCTGGAAATCAGGCGACTTGAAAAAGGCATTCGCCAAGGGGAAAACAGGATTACCAAATTCCTGGTACAGATGCCACGCCCAGCAACCGTTGATGATGACGAATCCGACGATTCCCCCTGCAGCGTAGCAAAGTGTCCTATGGATATAACGTGACAGCGACGACCGCTTGCCGAAGATCGCAAGCCACAAAGCGACCGCATAGATGGCATTCGTCAGCTTCAAGCCACAAGCTATGCCGAGAATAAGCCCGGCGATGGTCCATGTTTTCAGACCAACGAGACATTCGTGACGAGTGCGGCCAGCCGCGGCTTCCGTACTCGTCAGCCACCGGATACAAAGCGCATATGCGGCTAGGACGAAGATCGAAGTAGTGATGTCGATAAATGTGCTGCCAACTTCAGTCGCAAACACCGGGTTGATCGCCGCAACCAGCACTGAGAGGACAATCCACGTGAAGCGCCACTTTGCGGTCGACGGAATTAAAGAAGATGCAATTGCAGCGACAAGCAACAGATTGATTGCATGGATGACCGCCAGCACCGTTCCGATCACTAGGCTATGCAGGTTCGCGCGTACCATCCAGTAGAATGGCAGATAACCAAGCGGATTGAAGTAACTCTGCAAACTCGCTGCCATGAAATCCTTCGACAGCCGATTCTCTGTCCACTGGTAGGCAGCATAAAAATGATAATTCCTGCTGTCCCAGTTAAGGTCTTTTCCAGCGAACCAAGTCCATAGGATTGCTCCTGCAATACAAAAAATCGTTAGAAGGATCCATTGAATAATGGACGTATCGTTTCTACGCAGGAGAAGAAATTTTTCCGCAGGCCTCATAGTGTGACGATCATTGTCGAGAATGCCGCTTGTTTATGCCTTCTTTGCAAAACACTGGGCTTTTTGAATCTAGACCAGGAGATCGGCGGCCGAAGTGGTTAACCTACGCTTAAATTGAAAACACCCCGCTTCCATCAAGAAGCGAGGTGTTTCGAGCAGTGCGACGGCTGGATTGATGTAGCTAGCTACGCCGCATCGACATTAGTTAACCGAGCCGTTAGCGCAACCAGTCGTACCCTTCACCTTGTCCAAGGCACTAGCGCCAGCAGCGATGTCGGATGTGCAAGTCCATGTACCGTCGGATGCGCGGTTGAGTTGCACTTTCTTGCCGGAGACAAGAGAAGGACCACCATTGATCGTGCAAGTAATCGCGGTGCCTCCAGTAGTTGCCACCGTGCTGCAATTCGGGCTGGACGAAGCCAGACCGATTTCAGTCAGCGACGGAGTAGCAATACCATCGTTGATCTTGGTTTCCATACCAGTCTTGCCATTTGCGATTTCAGCATAAGCAGCACCGAACTTCGACTTCGCCGTGTAATCCTGATAAGCCGGCAGAGCCACTGCAGCCAGAATACCGATGATCGCCACGACGATCATCAATTCGATCAGGGTAAAGCCGGATTGCGCACGCTGCTGCATCATCTTCATCGATTTCATTTTGCTTCTCCTTTGGGAAATAGGCAGAACCTCTGCCACGGCTTTCCTATTCGCAAAGCTTGTGCCAACACAAATCCTGCAGGAAATATCATGAAATTTGTTAAAACGACATGCTTTCGGGTAGATGACTGACAAAAATTGTCAGAAGCGTTTAATTATTGTCAGACGATAGACACAAAAAGCGTCCGTTCAAATATCGGAAGGCGTTCATAACGAAAAAGCAAAGAGCAGACGCGAAAGAAGATGTTCAATAGAAACGGCACGATCGGATAGCATTGAGATCAGGATCATCATGCGAGGCCATTCCTCACCATGCAAGAAACTCTCGATTTCATTGTCAGAAGGCTCCAAACCCCGGTACGACTAGATTCTCTCTATGCGCTGGTCGGCCGAACAATCTGGCCGATTTTGGTCGCGCTCGTGGTCGCATACTGGGCTGATCTACTCACGGTTAATCGGACAGTGTGGTATCCCCAGTTGTTTTCCTCTGTTGATGCGCTACAGTTCGAAATTCTTGTTGTTAATGCGACCTTCGGCATCTCCCTGTATTGCCTCTTCAGGATCGCCTTCGCGCGCTGGTTTGCAGCTTTGTCGGCCTCGGCATTTGCACTCGGTTTCGCCGCCATTTCGGCAACAAAAATGCGTCACCTTTACATACCTCTGCTTCCCTGGGATATCGCATTCATCGGGCAAATCGGAGACCTGGTCAAGTTCATCAATCTGAAAATCGCCGGCTATGCAGGTATCGGCATAATGATTTGCTTCGCTTTGTGGAGACTAAAGTGCCGCTTTCAATGGCGATTCTTGAGGAAGAGATTCAACGCATTTGTAGCCCTGGCATGCATCATTCCGATGACGGTGTGGATCGCAACCGTCACCGGGGGCAAAGTCGAGAAGCTTTCATCGGCAGGCATCCGCAATCTCGTCTGGGACCAGCGGGCCAATTTTTACGACTACGGCCCTTTCTACACGTTCTTCGCAAACTGGAATTACATGTCGTTCACGCCTCCATCGAAGGAAGCGGCATTGTCGGCAGCCAGAATTGACCACCTCATGTTTCCAGCGTCGGGTTCGGCGATGAAGCGTCCCGATATTGTGATGATACTGTCGGAGGCCTTCACCGATCTTCCAACGCGCATTTTCAAAAGGCCGTACACCTGCCTCGCTGCTGCACAGCTATCGAAGCTGATTACTCCATCATGGGGGGGACTGACGGCCAATGTCGAATTCGAGATACTGACCGGCTATCCCCATGCACTGTTTCCGACGGGCTCGGTTCCTTATCAAATGTACTTGCATCGTCCCCTGCAAGATTCGCTACCGCGCGAGTTTGCGCGTGCAGGGTACCTGCCAACTGCAATTCATTCCTTCGACCGTCATTTCTATGCCCGCCCGCATGCATACGAAATGCTTGGCTTTTCCGCATATCGGGGCCTGGAAGATTTGCCCGACCCTGTGAAGGCAGGTCAGTATGTCAGCGACGACTACCTGTTCCATCAGGTCCTGCATCAACTTGACAGTGCAGTGAACCAGCCGCAACTTGTTCATGCCGTCACGATGATGGCACATCTTCCTTATAGCAACCCTGATCGATATCCTGTACCGGACGCAATTGCGAAGGCCTTGCCCGCGGCCCTTGAGCCTTACCGGAGTTCCGTCACCCAATATGCGGCAATGATGTTCGACCACGAACGCATGCTGTGTTCCTTTCTCGACGCTCTCAAGAAGAGAAAGCGTAGGACCATCGTTCTGTTTTACGGCGATCATTATCCCGGATTTAGCGATCCCGGTATCTATCGCGCCATACACACCTATCTTCATCCGGACAACAAGCCGCGTTTCGATCTATACAAGCAATACTCGGATACACCTGTCTTTCTGTTCGATAACAGGACCGGATTCATACCCCTGCCGGATGAAATCCCGGCCTACAATCTGGGCACGCGGTTACTCGAGCAAGCCGGTTTGCCAGTAGAGCATGTATGGGCCATGCCGCACAAACTCAACAACCGGATCATCGCCCGGCGCCTGACCATAGCGAGCGATAACAAGGATGCAGGTATCGATGGCCATGTGGGCAAAATCGATCAGGAGCTTGAAACTCTGAAAGCCCATGCCTACATTCATCTCGCGCCGTCGTCATAGGATGAATCAGTTCTCGGAGTGCAGCCAGACGTGATTTTTCCTGCACCAATCTGATGTGCTGTTTTATTGCCGGCAGTCCGTTACTGGGTTGAGAATTTCATTCGCGTACCGGATATGTCGATGACATCACCGTGCAGGATTTCATGACCGTTCCTGCCAACAGCGTTGCCGTTGACGCAAAGCGGTATGCTGCCCTCGATATGCATTAG
>DASVLM010000417.1:0-6044 GCA_036384875.1 Noviherbaspirillum sp. | reverse complement strand
ATTGCGCCAGCTGCACCGAAACACCCTCGTTGCCGTAAATGACGACCGGCTCAAGCTTGGCATTGCTGCTTTCCGGTTCGGGCAACTGGAAGCCGCCCTCGTTTTCCATCAGCGTGCGAATATGGCGCGCCACTAACGGCGCCATGCGTTTGCCGACGCCGATGTCGGCATACAGCTCGTCGAGTGATTTCGCGCTTGATTCGTTCAGCAGCTTTTCAATCAAAGCTTCCGGCAGCGTGGGGTCGAGACTGAGCGCGGTCATCGCCTGCGCCAGCAGCTTCTTGCCCAGCGCCAGCGATTCAGACAAGTTGACGGTACGCAGGTGATGGCGAATCGCCGACCGCGCCTTTCCGGTACGTACAAAAGTCAGCCAGTTCGGTGTCGGACGGGACGACGGCGACGTCATGATCTCGACGATATCGCCGTTACGCAACTCGGTCCGCAGCGGAGCGGGTTCGTGGTTGATCTTCGCCGCAATCGACTGGTCGCCGATGTCGGTATGGATGGTGTAGGCGAAGTCGAGCACTGTTGCGCCGCGCGGCAGCGCAATGATCTTTGACTTCGGCGTGAAGACATAGACCGAATCGGGGAAGAGGTCGACCTTTACATGCTCGAGGAATTCGGCCGAATCGCCTGTCTGCTTCTGGATGTCGAGCAGCGACTGCAGCCAGGCGTGGGTACGCTGCTGCAGGTCGGTCAGGCTGGCGTCCTCGTCTTTGTAAAGCCAATGCGCCGCGACGCCGGCTTCAGCAACGCGATGCATTTCCTGGGTGCGGATCTGGAATTCGACTGGCGTCCCGTACGGTCCGATCAGCGTCGTGTGCAGTGACTGATAGCCGTTCATTTTCGGGATCGCGATGTAATCCTTGAACTTGCCGGGCATCGGCTTGTAGAGCGCATGCAAGGTGCCAAGGGCGACGTAGCAGTTCGCGAAGGAATCGACGACGATGCGGAAGCCGTAAACGTCAAGCACCTGCGAGAACGACAGGTGCTTGTTGCGCATCTTGCGATAAATGCCGTACAGCGTTTTTTCCCGACCGTGGACCTGCGCCGGAATGCCTGCTCCGGCGAGCGTGGCATTGACCGCATCAAGAATCTTGCTTACTACCTCGCGTCGGTTGCCGCGCGCTGCCTTGACGGCCTTCGACAGCGTCCGGTAGCGCATCGGATAGAGATGGCAGAAAGCCAGGTCCTGCAGTTCGCGATAGATGTTGTTCAGGCCGAGCCGGTGCGCGATCGGCACATACACTTCCATCGTCTCGCGCGCGATGCGACGCTTCTTTTCCGGCGACATGAAGCCGAGCGTGCGCATGTTATGCAGGCGATCCGCCAGCTTGACGAGAATGACGCGCACGTCGCGCGCCATTGCCAGCAGCATCTTGCGAAAATTCTCTGCTTGCGCTTCGACCTGGCTCTGGAATTCGATCTTGTCCAGCTTGGACAAACCATCAACCAGCGTGGCGACGGGTGCGCCGAAGCGCTCGATCAGTTCTTCCTTCTTGACGTCCTGGTCTTCCATGACGTCGTGCAGCAGGGCAGCCATGATGGCTTGCGCATCCAGCTTCCAGTCGGCACAGATTTCGGCGACGGCAATCGGATGCGAGATATACGGCTCGCCGGACTTGCGGATCTGACCGAGATGCATCTCGTCGGAGAAGCGATAAGCCTGTGTCACCTTCTTCAATTCGGAAGGCGTCAGGTATTCGGCAAGCTTGGCGTTGAGATTGGAAACCGAAGCGACCCCGGTGTTCGGTGCACCGGCCTCCTGCTTGGAGGCAGCATCGGTGTTCTTTGACGGCGGGCGATCGGAATTCGCCCTGTGAGGAGCAACTGATAACGTTGAATCTGCGGGGGTCAGGTTCATACCGTAAGAATATCAGCCGCAGTGGAAATAGGCACCCCTATTTCGGGGTGCCGCGCTTGAAGATCAGCTCGGTACCTTCTTCAGCATTTCCAGGCCGACCTTGCCGGAGGCAATTTCGCGCAGGGCGACGACAGTCGGCTTATCCTTGGAGTCGACTTTCGGTGTATGACCCTGCAACAGCTGGCGTGCGCGGTAGGTGGCAGACAGCGTGAGCTGGAAACGATTGGGGATCTGCTTGAGGCAATCTTCGATGGTGATGCGTGCCATATTTGCTCCTAAAAATGCGGTGTCAGTTTGCGGCGGTTTCGCCTTGCGCGGAAAACAGAATCGGGCAAGGCGCGAAATGCTTCGCCGTGCCTGCAATCTCGACTTGAACCTGATTCCCGCTTTCGCGGCTTGAAACCGTTACAACGTAGCGTGGATGCCCAGCTGCGCGAACAGCGATGCGTTGCGAGCGGCCTGTTGCGCGAAGCGGCAACGGGTTGCCTTGACGATCGCTGTCAGCTCCGACAAGGCGTTCGCAAACTCTTGATTAATAATAACATATTCGAACTCCGGGGCGTGCGCGATTTCGCCGCCGGCAGCCAGCAGCCGACGCGCAATCACGTTAGCTTCATCCTGCCCGCGCTTCTTCAGGCGTTCTTCCAGCGCCGCGATGGACGGCGGGAGGATGAAGATGCCCACCGCCTCCGGAAACTGCTTCTTCACCTGCTGCGCGCCTTGCCAGTCGATTTCCAGCAGCACGTCCTTGCCGGCCTTCATGTCCGCTTCGATCAGCAGGCGCGACGTGCCGTAATAGTTACCGTGGACCTCGGCCGATTCCAGAAATTCCCCGGCTTCGCGACGTGCCAGAAAATCCTCGACCGAAGTGAAGTAGTATTCGCGGCCGTCCTGTTCCGCCGGACGCGGTTTGCGGGTGGTGAAGGAAATCGACAGCTTGATCGCTGGTTCCTGGGACAGCAGGGCGTTGACGAGGGTGGATTTGCCGGCGCCGGACGGCGCGACCACCATGAACAGGCTGCCTGCGGACGACTTTGTGGGAGAAATGGGCATGGTCTGTGCGGAAATTATTCGAGATTCTGGACCTGTTCGCGCATCTGCTCGATCAGCAGCTTCATTGCCATCGAAGCATCGGACAATTCCTTGACGGCGGCCTTCGAGCCAAGCGTGTTGGCCTCGCGGTTCAATTCCTGCATCATGAAGTCGAGCCGCTTGCCGACCTGGCCACCTTTTTTCAGGATGGTGCGGGTCTCGGTCAGATGGGCGGATAGGCGCGCCAACTCTTCCGCCACGTCGACGCGGATGCCGTAGAGCGTGACTTCCTGGCGGATGCGTTCGAGCGCATCTTCGCGCGACACCGAAGGCGCGGCTGCACTCTGCGTCGCGAGGCCTAGCGCCTCCTTCATCCTTTCGGTTGCCTTTTGCTGGAACTGCGCAATCGCCTGCGGAATGAGTGGGGTGATGCGTTGTACGATGGCTTCCATGTCGTCCACGCGCGCCAGCAGCACGCCTTGCAGCGCCGCGCCTTCGCGCTCACGGGTCGCGACGAAGGCATTGAGTGCTTCCGCCAGCGTCGACTGAATGTCGGCCTGCAGCGTGTCTTGCGATGCAGCGGCTTCCTCGATCACGCCGGGCCAGCGCAGCAGTTCATTGACCGACATCACTGTGGCGTCCGGGAAGCGGCGCCGCACTTCGGATTGCATCTTTGCCAAGGCATCCAGCATTTCCGCACTGACGTTTTGCGTCACAACGGCCGTCTTGCGTCCGAACGAAAGGCGGCATTCCACCTTGCCGCGCGTGACGCGGCCCATGATGGCTTCGCGTATCGCAGGCTCGAAGGCGCGCAGGTCGTCGTTGATGCGGAACTGGAGGTCGAGGAAGCGCGAATTGACGCTCTTGAGTTCCACCGTCACGGTGCCGGCGGCGGTTTCCCTGGAGGCGACCGCATAGCCGGTCATGCTGCTGATAGTCAAGATGAGCTCTTCTTTACAAAACAGGGTTTTATCAACACAATCCAAGAAACATTACCGACAGAACATGGCTGCGCAAAACAATGCTCCATTGCCGGACGGACTTGAAATTGCTGGATACCGCATTGTAAAGAAGATTGCGTCCGGCGGGTTCAGTATTGTCTATCTGGCATATGATGAAGACGGCAACGCCGTCGCGATTAAGGAATATCTTCCGAGTTCGCTCGCCTTGCGCAAGCCGGGCGAGCTCGTCCCCGCGATTTCGCCGGAAAACCTGCCGGTGTTCCGCATCGGCCTGAAGTGCTTTTTCGAGGAAGGCCGGGCGCTGGCGCGCATCGCGCATCCGAATGTCGTCAGCGTGCTGAATTTCTTCCGCGCCAACGATACCGTCTACATGGTGATGGCTTACGAATCCGGCCGCTCGCTGCAGGAACACATTCTGCGCCGGCGCGACAAGGGAGAGCGTCCCCTCGTATCGGAACGCTTCATCCGTAAAATGTTCAACCAGGTGATGAACGGCCTGCGCGAAGTGCATGCGAACAAGTTGCTGCATCTCGACCTCAAACCGGCAAACATCTACTTGCGCATGGATGGTACGCCCATCCTGCTGGATTTCGGCGCTGCGCGGCAGACCTTGAAAACCGACATGCCCAAGCTGTACCCGATGTACACGCCGGGTTTTGCGCCGCCCGAGCTGTATGGCAAGAACGGCAGCCTCGGCCCCTGGACCGACATCTACAGCATTGGCGCCTCGATGTTTGCCTGCATGGTCGGCGCGCCGCCGCAGCCGGCCGACCAGCGCAAGACGGGCGACAGGATGGAAGAGCATTTTCGCAAGCTGGAGGGAATGTATTCGCGCGAACTGATCCAGGTGATCCGCTGGGCGTTGCGCATCGACCCGCTGGAGCGTCCGCAAAGCGTGTTTGCCTTGCAAAAGGCCTTGCGCGAGCCGGTGCCGGAGCAGCAGGAACCGCCGTTGCTGGACAAGGTCGCGGCGAAGATCCGCAACCTGTTCAACGGATTCGGCAAGGGCGGACAGGCAAGTACCACCACCATCCATCACAACACCAGGTAAGCGTCGGCCATGCGATTCTCCGTCTACCAGGAAAGCCACGTTGGCGGTCGCCGCAACAACCAGGACCGCATGGGTTACTGCTTCACGCGCGACGCGCTGCTGCTGGTGCTTGCAGATGGCATGGGCGGTCACATCCAGGGTGAAATGGCCGCAACGATTGCGCTGCAGACCATCGGTTCGCTGTTCCAGCAGCAAGCGAACCCTTATGTGAAGAAGCCGGAGAAATTCCTCGAAGAGAGCTTCTTCGCCGCGCACCGCGAATTGCACCGCTATCGCGCGATCAACAATCTCCCGGAAACGCCGCGTACGACTATCGTTGCCTGTCTCGTGCAGCATAACAACGCGTTCTGGGCGCATTGCGGCGACTCGCGGTTGTACTGGATGCGTAACGGGCAGATCCTTGCCCGCACTCGGGACCATTCGCGCATCGAGACGCTGATTGCACAAGGCAAAGTCGATCCATCCGAGCGCGATACCCATCCCGAGCGCAACAAGCTGTTCAACTGCCTCGGTGCGCCGAACATGCCGATCGTGGAACTGTCGCGTCGCGCCAGCCTGCAGCCGGGAGACGTGCTGCTGCTGTGTTCCGACGGTCTGTGGTCGGTGTTGCCAGACCATGTGCTGGCGCAGTCATTGCAAGCCAATACCGTGGTGCGTGCCGTGCCCGAATTGTTGACCAATGCCGTCGCCATCGCCGGCAAGAACAGCGATAATGTGACGGCGCTGGCGATGATGTGGGAAGGCGGCATCGTCGACGATTCGCCGAACACGATCACCACCAACACCTTGCCGGTTGGCAGCGTAACCACCACGATCCAGGCGCCGCGCGCGGACCTCGAAAATTCGGACGTGTTCGACGATTCCGAAATTGAAAAGGCGATCGCCGAAATCCGCAGCGCCATCGAAAAGACTTCCCGTTTGACCTCAAAGTAGGATTTCCATGCAAGAAAACCAAAATCGTCCCAGCGGACGCGCCGCCGACGCTTTGCGTCCCGTACGCCTGACGCGTCAATACACCAAGCACGCCGAGGGATCGGTGCTGGTCGAATTCGGCGATACCAAGGTCATCTGTACCGCCAGCATCGCAGATAAGGTACCCGGCTTCCTGAAGGGCTCAGGGCAGGGCTGGTTGACT
>DASVLM010000416.1:0-2117 GCA_036384875.1 Noviherbaspirillum sp. | reverse complement strand
CACCTTTGCCAAGCCAGTGCCGTGTCCTTGTGGACCTGGTAGGCGGAACATTTGTCTGAAAACACCAGCACGTCGTCGCCGAATATCAGCAGTGCGTCGCAGAGTTCCTTGGTATTGCCTTTTCCGTTGCGATGGCCTTCGTCGGTGAAAACATTTGAATACGCCCAGGGCTTAAGGAACGACTTTTTGCAAAGACGGGAAAGTATACATTCGGACTCGTTGAGTCCGTCAGCGTCGTTGAGATCAAAATAGGTCTTCGGTGATTCGCTCACTTGTTTGTGCCTCGCTTGGATGTGTTGTTGGATGCTGCGGCGGCCTGATTAAACCTCCCAGACAACCTCGCATGCAAGGTATTCCCCGATGACCATTTTCACTCGTATTTCGTCACCGTATTCGGCGGCATGGTATCGATAGCGCCCCGCTTGTACATCGACCCAGCCATGAGTGACATGTTGAGCGTTTGCTCTTCGCCACTTGCCGAACGCACCGTCATTTGGACGATGAGCAGTCGTTGCATGCCACGCGATCCGATCTCCCCGTACCCGACGACGTCTTCGCATGACTCGAATTGTTCCAATTGGTTTTCGTCGAGCAGGGCGAGCGGCACCCAATGGGCCGATGCCGGGGCATGCTTGCATGGCTGGCTCAATTCGAAAGCGGCGTGCCCGCGCGCTAGTTTGACCAGGACATTTTTTACCCTATCGGCTTCCGGGGTGAATCGCGTTTGGCCGTCGATGCACGTTCTGGCTGCTTCGATTCGGGACCGCAGTGCCGGAGACCGCCGAAGGATGTTGGCCACGCTTGGCCGCCGCATTCTTTCCGGATCGGCGGTGCCTGCGACGACCGCTTCTACCAGGCAGGCGAGATATTCTTCGTCGGCGGAGAAACCGTTGTTGCAGTCTCCGCAGGCGCCGACCACTGGAAGGTTTTCTGGAAACGGTGCATCTAGGAATACCTTGGACGGCACGTGTTCGCGCGTATCGTCCCTGCCACCGCAGTAGATGCAGCCATTGATGAGACGGTCGTCTGCATAGTCGTTCAATTGGTCCATCACTTGTTCCCGCCACCTTGTCAGGTGAGACGTGGCCTGTCCATCAAAATCTGAAAATGCCTTTGGGCGGCGGCCTTCGCTTTCTGGTCAGTGCGGGCCGCCACAGGAACCGCCTTCAGTTCAATGTACGTATGGTTGGTGTGTCAGGCGGTCATTTTCCTCAACAGGGCAACTGCCGACTCTGGGGTCTCTATGTGGCCGCCTACGAGCGCGATCAGTTTTCGCTTTTTTGTCTCGGCCAGGAAATCTGTGTCACGGGTAACGAAGACATCGCGGCCCCTGATCGCGTGACTCCATAGCGCCAGAACATCGCATTTTGCGTTCTTCCACTTGCGGGCGGCGTCGCTGTTGAAGTCGGCAACTGGATCAAGCCCCTTCTCGCGGCAATAATCTTCCCATTGGAACGGTATTCCAGGAAACACGATTTCATGGATACTGCGCTCCAGTGTGTCGCCAGGGTCGGACCATTCGGCATTGTTCCAGTAGGTGATGCCGAGGTATGCCTTCGGCATCAATAGCTCTAGCCCACCAAACCCCAAAGCGTTTACGCGCGCCTTGAACTCGTCGAATGATTCAAGGTGTCCACCTCCACGCTGGCGTTCCGAACCGGAAATCGCAACCAATGCGACTGATGCCTTGCCGGCCGCGTGGGCGTGGAGAAGCTCTTTGACGAAAACGGCGTCAGGCCGCGATTCCTCGACGGCATAAATGCAGTTCGAGTCCAGCGAAAAAGTAAGCAATTTTGCTGAAGTCAAGTCGGGCGACCCCAGATGGTGCTGTAGATCGCCGCCGTTCTTTTGTCGAGGGCACACGGCTGCGCGACGCCGCTCAACTTCGACATTGCATCGCTGTGGGCCGCAAATGCGGTTTCTAACCGGATATCGAGGCGCGCAATCCAAGATCGAAGTTCCGGATCGGGATTCGACGCGCTGTCGAAACGTGCGATCATTGCCTTGGCCTGCTGGCACTCATGTACATTCGCGAGGGTACGGCCTGCCGCTAATATTTTTTCAGTGGTGTCGAATGCCATCTTGGTTCCCGTTCGAACTACTATTTGGTCAATTCA
>DASVLM010000415.1:0-7490 GCA_036384875.1 Noviherbaspirillum sp. | reverse complement strand
CCGAAGGCACAGCCTTTAATGCAACCGAAGCGCAGGCAAAGAAGTTCGAAGCCTTCATTCGCAAGCAGGATGGTGTTGAAAGCGTGACCAGTTATGTCGGCACCGGCAGCCCGCGTTTCTACCTGCCGCTCGACCAGATCTTCCCGCAAACGAACGTGTCGCAAATCGTCGTATTGCCCAAGGACCTGAAGGCTCGTGAATCGCTGCGCCTGAAGATCGTTGACGCTTTCAAGACTGATTTCCCCGAGGTGCGCGGCCGCGTAAAACTGCTGCCGAACGGACCGCCCGTACCTTATCCAGTGCAGTTCCGCGTCACTGGCGGCGAAGTCGACAAGGTGAGGGCGATCGCCGACCAGGTGAAGGAAATCATGCGCGCCAACCCGAACGCGGTAGGCGTTAACGACAACTGGAACGAATCGGTGAAAGTGCTGCGCCTCGACCTCGACCAGGAAAAGCTGCGGGCCTTGGGCGTCACATCGCAGGCTGTCATGCGTGCCGCCAATACCATCCTGACTGGAACGACGATTGGCCAGTACCGTGAAGACAACAAGCTGATCGACATCGTCGTTCGCCAACCGGTGGACGAGCGCTCAACCATATCGGCACTCAATGAAGCCAATCTGCAAACGGCAAGCGGCAAGGCGATTCCGCTGGCCCAGGTGGCGCGTCCGAAGCTGGTTTGGGAGCCAGGCGTGGTCTGGCGCGAGGGCAGGGAATGGGCGATCACGGTGCAGTCCGATGTTGCCGATGGCATCCAGGGGCCGACCGTATCGAGCCAGATCAATCCCCGACTGGACGCCTTGCGTGCCCAATTGCCGGCAGGCTACAAGATTGAGCTGGCGGGCGCGGCGGCGGACAGCGGCAAGGCGCAAGCGTCGATTGCCGCTAACGTCCCGCTGGTGATCTTCATTATCTTCACCTTGCTCATGCTGCAGCTCCACAGCTTTTCGCGCGCCTTGCTGGTATTCCTGACAGGCCCGCTTGGCGTGGCCGGGGCCGCTATGGCTTTGCTGATCCTGCAACGTCCGTTCGGATTCGTCGCCCAGCTCGGCGTAATTGCGCTTTTTGGCATGATCATTCGCAACTCGGTGATCCTGATCGACCAGATCGAGCATGACATCAAGGAAGGCGTGCCGGCCTGGACAGCAATCGTGGAAGCGGCTGTCCGCCGGCTACGGCCGATCATCCTGACGGCAGCCGCCGCCGTGCTGGCCATGATCCCGCTCTCACGCTCGGTGTTCTGGGGGCCGATGGCGGTTGCCATCATGGGTGGCCTGATCATCGCTACTGCCCTGACGTTGCTGTTCCTGCCGGCGCTGTACGCCGCCTGGTTCAGGGTGAAGAAACCGGAGCCGGAGATAGCGGTCATTCCCTAGCGGTTCCCGATCCCCGCCTGTTCCCGGTGAAAAATCGGGACAGGCGGCGGAAAAAATGCAGTAAAATTGCGGGTTGAAGTTGAAGAGCTATCATCAAAAGCTGGGCGACCGACTGTTCACTTCCGGGTCGCCCTTTGCTTTTGTGCATAGTCAAAGCGCATTCCTGCGAGGATGGCGAAATTGGTAGACGCACCAGGTTTAGGTCCTGACGCCAGCAATGGTGTGGGGGTTCGAGTCCCCCTCCTCGCACCACGAAATAACTATTTATTGGACGATTCACATGGCAACTGCTGTTGAAACCCTGGATAAGCTCGAACGCCGCATGACCATCACCCTGCCACTGGCAGACGTGCAGGCGGAAGTTGAAAAACGCCTCAAGATCCGCGCCCGTACGGCCAAGGCCCCGGGTTTCCGTCCTGGCAAGGTGCCGATGAAGATGGTCGCCCAGCAGTACGGCTACCAGGTCGAGACCGAAGTCCTGAACGACAAGGTCGGTCGTGCATTCAACGATGCAGCAACGGAGAACAACCTGCGCGTCGCCGGTTTCCCTCGCATCGAGCCGAAGACCGGCGCTGGCGAAGACGTGGTTGCCTTCGATGCGACCTTTGAAGTCTATCCGGAAGTGAAGGTCGGCGACCTGTCTGCTGCTGAAGTGGAAAAGATCACCAGCGCCGTGACTGACGCTGAAATCGACAAGACCATCGACATCCTCCGCAAGCAGCGCGTGCATTATCACGTCAAGGGCGAGCAGGGCGCGCATGGCGACGGCGGTGCGGAACAGTCCGCGCAGAATGGCGACCGCGTGACCATCGATTTCGTCGGCAAGATCGACGGTGTCGAGTTCCAGGGTGGCAAGGCGGAAGACTTCCCGTTCGTGCTGGGCGAAGGCCGCATGCTGCCGGAGTTCGAAGCTGCGGTGCTCGGCCTGAAGGTCGGCGAATCCAAGACCTTCCCGCTGACTTTCCCTGAGGACTACCACGGCAAGGACGTCGCCGGCAAGACTGCCGAATTCACTGTCACTGCCAAAAAGATCGAGTGGGCGCACCTGCCTGAGGTCGATGCGGAATTTGCGAAATCGCTCGGCATCGCCGACGGCGATCTCGCCAAAATGCGCGAAGACATCAAATCCAACCTCGAACGCGAAGTCAACAACCGCGTCAAATCCAAGACCAAGGACAGCGTCATGAACGCGCTGATCAAGGTTGCGGAACTCGATGTGCCGAAGACGTTGGTTGAGCAGGATGTGGATCGCCTGGTCGAAATGACGCGCGAAGACATGGCGCAGCGCGGCATGAACGTCAAGGATATGCCGTTCCCGCGCGAACTTTTCAACGCACAGGCAGAACGCCGCGTGCGCCTTGGACTCATCCTCGCTGAAGTCGTGAAGGCCAACAAACTCGAAGCGACTGCAGACCAGGTCAAGGCCCAGGTCGAAGACTTTGCCCAGGCCTACGAAGACCCACAGCAGGTTCTGAAGTACTATTACAGCGACCGTCGTCGCCTTGCTGAAGTCGAAGCCCTTGTTTTGGAAGAAAACGTCGTCAACTATGTGCTTGGCAAGGCAAAGGTGACCGAGAAGCCGGTCGCATTTGACGAATTGATGGGCAATAACGCACAGGCCTGATCGGGCTTGTGCGCACTCCATAAGGAAAGCACATGTCAGGCATGAAAAACTCCGCACTCGATACCGAAATGCTCGGTATGGTGCCGATGGTGATTGAGCAGAGCGGACGCGGCGAACGCGCGTACGACATCTACTCGCGCCTGCTGAAGGAACGCGTGATCTTTTTGGTCGGCCCTGTGACTGACCAGTCCGCCAACCTGATCGTGGCGCAGCTGTTGTTCCTGGAGAGCGAAAATCCGGACAAGGACATTTCGCTCTACATCAATTCGCCCGGCGGCTCAGTTTCGGCCGGCTTGGCGATTTATGACACCATGCAGTTCATCAAGCCGGACGTTTCGACGCTGTGTACCGGCCTGGCTGCATCGATGGGAGCGTTTCTGCTGGCTGCCGGCACGAAGGGCAAGCGCTACTCGTTGCCGAATTCGCGGATCATGATCCACCAGCCGCTGGGTGGCGCTCAAGGCCAGGCTGCCGACATCGAGATCCAGGCGCGTGAAATTCTCTATCTGCGTGATAGGTTGAACCATATTCTTGCCGAAAAAACCGGCCGGAGCGTGGAACAAATCAGCAAAGATACAGACAGAGATAATTTCATGTCTGCCGCGGATGCCGTGGAATATGGCATGATTGACAAGGTGCTGAACAGCCGCGCCTGATGTTTGTCCTCGCGTAAGACGCCCGGGCAGGCCTGTCCGGGCGTTTTGCTTTTCGGCGACGGATTACGTTGCGTCACCGTAAATTCTTGTGCGGCGTCGTGACGAATCCGGATTTCGCAGGTAATATCGGACCAATACCCACCCATAAGTTGCCCTATGTCTGACAAGAAATCCTCCAGCGGCGAGAAATTGCTTTATTGCTCTTTTTGCGGCAAAAGCCAGCACGAGGTAAAGAAACTCATCGCCGGCCCATCGGTGTTCATTTGTGACGAGTGCATCGATCTGTGCAACGACATCATTCGGGACGAGGCATCCAGCATCGAGTCGGTCACGGGGCCCAAGTCGGATCTCCCGTCGCCGCAAGAGATATGTGACCTGCTGGGGCAGTACGTTATCGGGCAAGAGACTGCCAAGCGCATCCTGTCCGTGGCCGTGTACAACCACTACAAGCGCTTGAAGCATCTTGGTAAAAAGGACGATGTCGAACTCGCCAAGAGCAACATCCTGCTGATCGGGCCCACGGGCTCTGGTAAAACGCTGCTGGCGCAGACGCTTGCCCGCATGCTGAACGTTCCCTTCGTAATCGCTGACGCGACAACGCTGACCGAGGCCGGCTATGTCGGTGAGGATGTTGAAAACATCATTCAGAAGCTTTTGCAGAACTGCAACTATGAAGTCGAGAAGGCGCAGAAGGGCATCGTTTATATCGATGAAATCGACAAGATTTCACGCAAGTCAGACAATCCCTCGATTACTCGCGACGTATCCGGTGAGGGCGTGCAGCAGGCGCTGCTGAAACTGATTGAAGGCACGATGGCTTCGGTGCCTCCTCAGGGCGGTCGCAAACATCCGAACCAGGACTTCGTGCAGATCGATACGACCAATATCATGTTCATCTGCGGTGGCGCGTTCGACGGCTTGGCAAAGATCATCTCCAACCGTTCTGAAAAGAGCGGCATCGGCTTCTCTGCGTCCGTAAAGAGCCAATCGGAGCGCAGCTCCAGCGATATGCTGCACGATGTAGAACCGGAGGACCTGATCAAGTTCGGCCTTATTCCGGAACTCGTCGGTCGTTTGCCGGTAGTGGCGACTCTGAGTGAACTAAACGAAGACGCGCTGATCCAAATCTTGCTTGAACCCAAGAATGCCTTGATCAAGCAATATGCAAAGCTGCTGCAGATGGAAGGTGCTGAACTTGAAGTTCGTCCGGCAGCATTGCATGCCATCGCCAAGAAAGCACTTGAACGCAAGACCGGTGCACGCGGACTGCGATCCATTCTTGAGCACGCTCTGCTGGATGTGATGTTCGAATTGCCGAGCCAGCAAAACGTGGCCAAGGTGGTTATTGATGAAAATACCATCATCAATGGCGCAAAACCCCTGTTGATTTATCACGAGCAGCCAAAAGTATCGGGAGCGAAGTAAAAAATCGCTTCCGGTCCGGATGAAAGCCCGTTTTCCGACAAAAGCAGTACAATTTGAAGAACAGGGATCACTTCTGGCTTCCGAATCCAAGCAAGGCCACCCGAAGACGACTTCGTGTGTGGCCTTTTTTATTAGCTTGAAAGGAGCGTTGTGATTTTTGTTGCTGCCTGGACTTGAGTTTTCGGCGATCGTGCCAACATCATCAACAAGCAACTAGATAAGGTTCGCCATGACGACTCCTACTTTTACCGAACAAACCCAACTGCCGTTGTTGCCTCTGCGGGATGTTGTTGTCTTTCCGCATATGGTGATACCGCTGTTCGTCGGCCGCCCAAAGTCGATCAAGGCGCTGGAAGCAGCCATGGAACAGGGCAAGAGCATTATGCTTGCTGCCCAGAAGGCAGCGGCAAAAGACGAACCTTCGGCCGAAGACATCTACCAGATCGGTTGCGTCGCCAACATTCTGCAAATGCTGAAGTTGCCGGACGGCACCGTAAAGGTGTTGGTTGAAGGTGCGCAGCGTGCGCGCATTCATAACATTACCGATACAGACAGCCATTTCATTGCCGACCTTACCCCTGTGGAATCCGAGCCGGGTGACGAGTCCGAAGTCGAAGCCATGCGCCGTGCAATCGTCCAGCAGTTTGATCAGTATGTGAAGCTGAACAAGAAGATCCCTCCGGAAATCCTGACGTCTCTCGCAGGCATTGATGACGCCGGTCGCCTCGCCGATACGATTGCGGCGCATCTGCCGCTTAAGCTCGAGCAGAAGCAAATCATTCTGGAAATCTTTAACGTCGCGAAGCGCCACGAGCACCTGCTCGGCCAATTGGAAGCTGAACTCGACATTCTGCAAGTCGAGAAGCGCATCCGCGGCCGCGTCAAGCGTCAGATGGAAAAGTCGCAACGCGAGTACTACCTGAATGAACAGGTCAAAGCGATTCAGAAGGAATTGGGCGAAGGCGAAGAGGGAGCGGATCTCGAAGAACTCGAGAAGCGCATCATTGCCGCCAAGATGCCGAAGGAAGCTCGCGAAAAAGCCCAGGCAGAACTGAAAAAGCTGAAACTGATGTCTCCGATGTCGGCTGAAGCGACTGTTGTGCGTAACTACATCGATACAATTGTTGGTTTGCCTTGGCGCAAGAAGTCCAAGGTCAATAATGACCTCGAGAATGCCGAGAAGGTTCTTGAGGCTGACCACTACGGCCTGGATAAGGTCAAGGAACGAATTCTGGAATACCTCGCCGTGCAGCAGCGCGTCGACAAGGTCAAGGCCCCCATTCTTTGCCTCGTTGGCCCTCCGGGCGTTGGCAAGACTTCGCTCGGCCAATCGATTGCCAAGGCTACGAATCGCAAATTCGTGCGCATGGCGCTTGGTGGTGTGCGCGATGAAGCGGAAATCCGTGGCCATCGCCGTACCTACATCGGTTCAATGCCGGGCAAGATCCTGCAGAGCCTGACGAAGGTCGGTGTGC
The DNA here is from genome assembly GCA_036384875.1 of Noviherbaspirillum sp. Classification (GTDB taxonomy): domain Bacteria; phylum Pseudomonadota; class Gammaproteobacteria; order Burkholderiales; family Burkholderiaceae_D; genus Noviherbaspirillum. The sequence goes on along the minus strand of DASVLM010000415.1, from coordinate 934 downwards.
GAAATCCGCTTTTCCTGCTCGACGAAGTGGACAAGATGGGGCAAGACTTCCGTGGCGATCCGGCGTCGGCATTGCTGGAAGTGCTAGATCCTGAACAGAATCACACCTTCTCCGATCACTACATCGAAGTGGACTTCGATCTGTCCGACGTGATGTTCGTCGCCACCTCGAATTCCTACAACATCCCGCCAGCGCTGTTGGATCGGATGGAAGTGATTCGACTGTCGGGTTACACGGAAGACGAAAAGACAAATATCGCGCTTCGTTACCTGTTGCCCAAGCAGATCGCAAACAACGGCCTGAAGGAAGATGAGATTACGGTATCGGAGTCCGCGATCCGCGACATCATTCGTTATTACACGCGCGAGGCTGGCGTCCGTTCGCTCGAACGTGAGATCTCGAAGATTTGCCGCAAGGTCGTGAAGATGCTGCTGTTGAAAAAGCAGGATCGCAAGATCAACGTCAGCTCGAAGAATCTCGACAAGTTCCTCGGCGTGCGTCGTTATGATTTCGGCATCGCCGAAAAGGAAAATCAGGTTGGCCAGGTGGTGGGGCTTGCCTGGACCGAGGTGGGCGGTGACCTGCTCACTATCGAGGCCATGACGATGCCGGGGAAGGGTGATGTCATTCGCACCGGTACGCTTGGGGACGTAATGAAGGAGTCGATCGAAGCAGCGCGTACCGTGGTCCGCAGCCGTGCGAAGCGACTTGGGATCAAGAGCGACGTGTTCAGCAAGACAGACATCCATATCCACGTGCCTGAGGGCGCAACACCGAAAGATGGCCCGTCTGCCGGTATTGCCCTGACGACGGCGCTTGTCTCCGTGTTGACTGGCATTCCTGTACGTGCCGATGTCGCAATGACCGGCGAAATTACCTTGCGTGGAGAAGTCTTGCCGATTGGCGGCTTGAAGGAAAAGCTCCTGGCTGCGCA
>DASVLM010000414.1:0-8831 GCA_036384875.1 Noviherbaspirillum sp. | reverse complement strand
CGATGCGGCCGTCGCTGAACCCGGCGTCTTCGAACTTGAAATCGGTGCCAGCCACGTGCGACAAGGCGACTCCCGCACCCTGGCGCTGCCGACCACGTTCAACTTCGGCATTGCGGGCGACACAGAAATCGTGATCGACGCACGAGTCAGTCGCCAGCTCGGCACTTACGACGACTATCGCACCAGCCTCGACGACACGGCGCTCTCGGTCAAACATGTGTGGCGCAAAGGCGTGCTGCAGGACGGGTCCGGTGTCAGCATCGCCAGCGAATGCGGCGTGCTGCTGCCGACGCTGCACGGCGAGTCCGGCACCGGCGCAAGCTGCGCGGGCATCGCTTCCGAGCGCTTCGGCGAAGCAGCGGTGCACCTGAATGCCGCGCTGGCGCGCACGCGCGAGAAGACCAACAGCCGCTTCCTCGGCGCCATCGTAGAAGGCCCGGAGGGCTGGGCGGTGCGACCAGTGATGGAACTGTCGCTCGAACGAGAATCGAACGGCTCACGCACGAATTCCGCCTTGCTGGGCGCGATCTGGAAGCAAGGCGAAGAATTGTCGTGGGATTTCGGCGTGCGCCAGGCGCGCGTGGATGGCGAACGGCTGACCGAAGTCAGGCTGGGCGCTACCTGGAGCTATTCCGCGCATTGATAACGGCACAAAAGCAAATGCCTGCGAAACGAAAGCTTCGCAGGCATTTTTTGTTGGCAGGTGCTGCGCGCCAGGTGCTACTTCGCCTCGCTGCCGAACGGCACGCTGACGATGGCTTTCAAGGTCCATCGCTCCGAGGCCGGCGTCAAGCCGCGACCCACACCGAAGTTGACATCCCAGCCGCCGATGGAAGTATCGACCACCGCGAACAGCAACTGGCTTTGCTGGTTCAAGTGGCCGAGGTGCCGGACTTCGCCGAATTCATTGTAGCTTTCGAGGCCCAGGTCATAACCGCGCCCGGTCTTGTAGGAAGCTCGGCTATCGATGTGAAACGTCGTCGGAGCGGGCGCAGGGCCGGAAATCTTCCAGTCGATATTCGGATTCGCGGCAAAGGTCCACTGCGTGCCGTGATAGCCGAAGATGCCCTTTAATTCGGCATTCCATGGATTCTCGTCGATACGATGCGCGACGCGGCCAACCTCCAGATTGGCGCCCCAGAAAAAGGACTGCCCTTCCGCTTTCGGCGCGATGAATTTCAGGCGCAGTTTCTGGCCGTCGACCGTGCTGCTGCCGTTCGCATCGCGCGAAGTGAGAATGTAGGCGCCCAGTTCGAGGTTGGGCGTCAGCCCGTATGAAAACTCCGGCGTCAGGCGAAACACATGGCGCGGCGCCTGGCCGCCGACATAGTCCGGCGTGCCGCTGCCGGAGACGACATAATTGGCATGCACGTCCAGCCCGAATTCGCCGGGGGCGTTCATTTCATCCATGTACACCTGGATTTCTTCCGGCACTGCCCAGGCTTGCCCGCAGGCGGCGAGCAGCAGGGCTGCTGCTGCTGTAATGCGCGTCGCCGGAACAGTGAAAGTCTTGCTTGAATTCTTCATGCTGTGTGATGAGGTTGGTCGGTTGAATCGATCTTGAACAAGCAGGCTACACATCCAATACCAGCGTGCTGCCGTTCGAGCGCGAGCAGCACGGCAGGAAGCGGTCATTCTTTGCTCGCTCCTCGGCGGTGAGGAATAAATCGCGATGCACAGGCTCGCCTTCCAGCACGCGCGTCATGCACGTGCCGCACACGCCTTCCGCGCACGACACCTGGATATCGACACCGCATTCCGTGAGCGCAGCGAGCACGGTTTTCCCCTTCGGTACATGCACCATTTTTCCGGTGCTCGCCAGTTTGACGTCGAATGCCACGTCGTCTTCCGAGCTGATGGTAGCGCCGTTGAAAAACTCGCGATGCACATGGCTCTCGTCCCAGCCTTGCGCTGCTGCCGTCTCGATCACGGCATCGATGAAACCCTTGGGGCCGCACACATAAAGGTGTGTGCCGGGCTCCGGCTTGCCCAGGGTACGCTGCATGTCGAAGCGCTGTTCCTGCGGTCCTTCGCTGAAGTAGAAGCGCACGCGCTCGGCGTAGCGCGACAGCCGGATGCGGTTGTAGAACGCGGTGCGCTCGCGGGTACGCGTGCAGTAGTGCATCTCGAAGTCCGCGCCGGAATTGGCGAGCCTTTCCGCCATGCACAGGATGGGCGTGACGCCGATGCCGCCGGCGATGAGCAGCGAGCGCTTCGCGGAATGCTCCAGCGGAAAGTGATTCTTTGGCGTGCCGATGTCGACGATGTCGCCTTCCTTCAAATCGTGCATGGCGCGCGAGCCGCCGCGCGATGCCGGGTCCTTCAGCACCGCGATCATGTAGCGATGCGTATCGACCGGATCGTTGCACAGCGAATACTGCCGCACCAGGCCGGGGCGCAGATGCACGTCGATGTGCGAGCCCGCACTGAAGGGCGGCAGCGCCCTGCCCTTGGGATCTTCGAATTCAAAGCTGCAGATACCCTCCGCTTCCATGCACTTTCCGACCAGCCGCAGCGGCATCGTCGCCTTCGCCGGTTGGCGCAGCTTGCGGCGCAGGTAGGTGCTGAAGCCGGTGTAGGCCATGACCGGCACGCCGAGCACTCCCAGCAGCAGGAAGAGCTGGTAAGCGAGGCCGCCCACCAGCCCGGAATGCAGCGCGATGCAGTACAGGTAGATCTTGCGGCCGAGCGGCACGCCGGTGTCGTAATGCGTCACGCGCAATGCGTCGCCTGAGAAAGCGTCGAGGTAGAGGTAGGACTTCGCATCTTCATGCGGCGCGCCCTTGTCGACGACTTCGAACATGATCGCGTCGCCGGGCTTCTGCGGGTAGCGCATGCCGACCCACTCCGCGTCCGGATAGAACGCCTTCGAGCGCTGCCACAGCGATTCCATGCTCAGCTGCTGCGCGTCTTGCCGGATGGTCGACTTCGGCGGCGGTGCCAGCTTGGTGGTGCCCGTCACCCAGTAGAACATGGTCTGGATGGGCACAAAGGCGATCGGCAAGCCGGTGAGGGTAATGGCCAGCAGCACGATGCTGGCGTAGATGCCCGTGACCTTGTGCAGATTGATGGTGCGTGCCGCGCCGGGCAGGCGTGGGTTGAACTTGAAGGCACTCTTCAGGCTTTGCCCCTTGCGCGGCCACCACAAGGCGATGCCGCCGATGATGAGCAGCGTGAGGAATACCACGTCGCACCAGCCTGCCACCAGCCGGCCTTCGTCCATGAACTTGAAGCGGTGCAGCCAGTTGACGATGCCGAAGAAGCCGCCGTATTCATTCTGCATGCCGAGCACCTTGCCGGAGCAGGGATCGACGTACACCATGTCCTTGTTGGTGAACTTGACGACGAGGGAGGCGGTACGTTCTGCGTCGATCTCGAAGCTGTGCAGCTTTGCACCGGGATGCACCGAGCGCGCATTCGCGGCCAGTGTGTCGAGCGGCAGGCGCGCGTCGCATGCCGGCACGACGCGCAGGTTGCCGTAGACGATATCGTCGAGCTGGGGACGCAGCACGAAGCTTGCCCCGGTCACGGCGAGAAACACGATGACGAGGCCTACAGTCAGGCCGGTCCAGGTGTGGAACTGAAGCAGCTTTTTTCGGAAGGAAGCGTTCATGGGAAATCCGTCCTGATGAAAAAGTGTGGTGGTCTATGCCATGCAGGCTACCTACCCAAGCTAAAGCGAACCTGAACGTTGCATGAATGCCGGTTCAGGCTCGGCTTTCATCATGGAAAGGCATGCACGAGCGCAGGCGACATCCGCCCTGCGGCGACGGCCGCAAGGCAGCTTGTTCGAGTCGGGAAAAAAGAGACGGCCGCAGGCGTGCGGCCGTCAAGGTCAGCGCACTACAATCGGGTCGGCGACGACGAGCTGCTTTTCATTGCGGACATTCTTCTTGCTATCGCTGATGGCCTTCCAGTCGGGGCTGTCCTTCAGGCGCGCACGCACCTTCGCCACGACTTCCTCACGCTTGCCGAGGGCGGCATCGTCCTTGTATTCGAGGACGATCATGGTGGACCAGGGACGTCCGGCGGCATAGCGATTGACGAACACATCGTAGTGCGACAGCACGCCTTCGTGCATCCATCCTTCGAACTGCGGAATGGTGTAGCCGTCGGCGTATTTCAGGTATTCGCCGGCCGACACCATGGTCTCGTACGGGATCACCATGAAGACGGAATGTTTCGTGGATTCCGCGCTGCGGTCGGAACGTACCAGGTCGGCCGGCGCGGTATGCACTGCGGTTACCAGCGCCAAGGCTTTGTTCGTCAGTCCGGCCGGGTGTGCCTGCTCTACCTTCTTCCAGCGCGCGGCTTCCGCTTCGTTCGCAAATTTCAGCAGCGCCACCGCATCGGGGTTATCCGAGTCGGCGAAGCGGTTGAACAGGATCTGGTAGTCGGCGAGGACGTGTTCGTCCTTCCAGTGCTGGAACTGCTTCGCACCTGCCTTCTCCAATTCTTTGTGGAACGCCGCACGATTGGCCGGCGTCGTGTGATAGGTAATGATGAGCGACTGCGGCCCTCCCTGCGACGCATCGGCCGCGCCTGCGGCGTGCGATGCCAGTGCGCCGAGCAGCACCGCGGAGGCAAGGCGGATCGACTTCACGAGGTATGTTTTCATGATGAAGAATCCGGTCAGTATTCGATCTTGGCGTTGAAGCGGATGGCGCGTTCCATGCCGGCGCCGTACGCGCTGCTGGTGACGGAGTTCCAGTACCACTTGTTCGCGAGGTTGATGACGTTGACCTGGAAGCTCGTCTTGTGGCCCTGCCATTTCGTCTGGTACGAAGCGCCGGCATTGAACAGCGCCACGCCGGGAATCTTGCCTTGGTTGAGCGCGTTGATGAAACGCGGGCCGGTATAGCTGGAGCTCGCCTTCAGCGTCAAGCCTGCGAGCTGCGGCACCCGGTAGTCGACGCCCAGCGTGCCGATGACTTCAGCCAGGTTCTCGGGCGTCTTGCCATTCAGGTTGGGGTCGTACACCGTCTGCTGCGTGCCGCGCATCAGTTGCGCGGTGCCGTGCACCGACAAGGCTCGGTTGATGCTGGCGTTGGCGGCAATCTCGAATCCGCGCAGGTGGCTGGTGCCGTCATACATGAACTCGTTGAAGTGCGCTCCCGGCACCGAGCTGGTCACGGCATTGGCGCGGTTGATGTCGAAGTAATCGATGTTGGCAAAGTAGCCTTTGAAGAACTCGGTGCGTACGCCGATTTCCTTCTGCGTCGATTCAGTCGGCGCGAGGATCTGGAACTCATTGGTAGAACCTGCCGTCGCCGTCGGCCCATCTTCCAGCGCGCGCATGTAGCTGCCGTACAGAACCGTCCTCGGCGCGAACTCCCACAACAGGCCGGCACCCGGCGCCGTCGGTGAAGACTTCAGCGTGTTCTGCACGAAGGTCTTCTGGTTGGTGCTGGTGAATTGCGCATCCGACTTGCGCACGCCGGCCAGCACGTTCAGCGTCGGCGTCAGGCCGACGGTATCGTAGAAGTAGACACTGTTCTCGACGTTCTTCGACGGCGCATAGCTGATCGGCTTGTTGGGATCCGCAAGCACCGGGATCGGTGACGGGTTGTAGATGTTGATCGGTGTCGTCACGGAGCCGAAGCCGAACGGGTTGTTGCCCTTGCGCTCGCTCGACGAATAACCGAAAGCCGCATCGTTCTTGATCGAGGCCAGCTTGAACTTGCCGTTCAGCTCGACGCGGCCGAAGCTGTTGTCGTAATGCTGGTTCTTGATCCACTGGATCTGCATCTTGCCGGCACCGGTGTTGACGTCGTAGTTGCCGGTCGTGCGCGCCTGCACCCGTGAGCGCTCGGAGTTCGACGAACCGATTTCGGCCAGCACCTTCCAGTTGTCGGACAGCAGATAGTCGGCGCGCAGGATCTGGTTGACGGTGCTTGGTGTGTAGAAGCCCCAGGTCACACCCAGCATCCTGGTCGGGTCCAGCGTCTTGGGAACGACGATCACGCCGTTCACTGCTGCCAGCGGCGCGATCGAGCCCTGCTCCATCACGTCCTTGCGATAGTTCTCGTAGTCGAACTTGAACGACAGCCGCTTGGTGGCGCGCCAGTCGGCGGCAATGCTGCCGAACTCGCCCGTGCCCGAGAGTGTATCGACGCCGGTGGCGATGTGCGTCTCCGACGCGTTGACGCGCAAGCCGAACTGCTTCTCGTCGCCGAACCTGCGGCTGAGGTCGACCGCTGCGCCATACTGGCCGAAGGAGTTTCCGGACACGGTGACCGAAGAGACATTGTGTGCCGCCGGGCGCTTGGTGATCAGGTTGATGATGCCGGCCGGGCTGGCGAGGCCGAACATCAATGCATTCGCGCCCTTGAGCGCCTCAACCTTTTCCTTGTCTTCGGTCGGGATCGTGATCACGTTGGTGATCGCCAGGCCGCCGTTGATGCGATAGTTGGTGTAGAGGCCGAGCTGGATGCCGCGGAACTTCACGCTGTCGTTCGCGCTGCCTGCGCCGTTGTTACTCGCCACGCCCGCCACGGTTTTCACTGCCTCGCCATAGCCTTCCTGCTGGCCTTCCTCGATCTGCTTGCGCGACACCACGACCTTGGTCTGGGTCGATGCTTCGATTTCACCTGCGGCCTGCTTTTCACCATCGTCATCGCCGGCTGCCTGCGCGGCCGCCGCGTGGTCCCCACCGATGGCATCGACGAACGGCGTGGCGATTCCCGCCAGGCCCATCATCACGTAAAACAGATTGGATACGCAAAAGCGCTTGCTTATCATTTGTCCCTCTCCTTGTATTGTCCTGGCGTCCCGCGCTGCAGTCCTTGCATGATTGCGTTGGAAGACTGCAGCGTGCGTTGTGTGCCGTTGTTCCGGCATATTGTTTTTCAGGCCATGCAGCCAGCCTGTTGTAAACGCATCCTAGACACCGAACATGAAAGCAACCTGAAAATTACGTGAACCTTTCCTGAAGTGTAGCGGCGAACAAGCGGCGTACAAACAATGAACAAGCGATGAGCAACCGGCAGATGTGCAGCGAACGAGCGGCCGGCAATGTCATTCAGATATCGAGCACCAGCATGCTGCTGCGTGCGCGCGAGCAGCACGGCGTGAACAAGCCGTTCTGCTTGCGCTCTTCCTCGGTGAGGAACATGTCGCGATGATCCGGCTCGCCTTCCAGCACACGCGTCACGCAGGTGCCGCATACGCCCTTCTCGCAGGAGCGCGGAACGTCGATGCCGCACTCCGAAAGGACCTGCAGCGCAGTCTTGTCCTTCGCCACCTGCAGCACCTTGCCCGTACTGGCGAGCTTGATCTCGAAGCTGGTGTCCTTGTCCGACTTCATCACCTCGGCAGAAAAATATTCCTTGTGCAGTTGCCGATCCGGCCAGCCGAGGTTCTTCGCGATATCGATCACGACTGTCATGAAGCCTGTCGGGCCGCACACATAGAGATGCGTGTCCGGCGGCGTATTCCTCAATAGAGCCGCGGTATCCATCAACTGTTCCGCCGGCCCGTCGCTGAAATGAAAGCTCACGCGATTCGCATAGGAAGCGTTGCGGATGCGATCGATGAACGCGGTGCGCGGCTTGGTGCGCGTGCAGTAGTGCATGGTGAATTCGGCGCCGATGCCGGCGAGGTATTCGGCCATGCTCAGTATCGGCGCCACGCCGATGCCGCCTGCGATCAGCAGCGAGCGGCGCGCCTGCGCATCGACCTCGAAGCGGTTTTTCGGGAAACCGATTTCCAGTATGTGGCCCTGCTGCACGTCGTCGTGCAAGGTGCGCGATCCGCCGCGCGACTTCGGCTCGCGTTGGACGCAGATCAGGTAGCGATGCGTGTCACGCGGGTTATTGCATAAGGAATACTGGCGCAAGCTGCCGTCGCGCAGGTAGACGTCGATGTGCGCGCCGGCGGTGAACGGCGGCAGCGGGCGGCCCCTCGCGTCCGACAGCTCGAACGAACAGATGCCCTGCGCCTCGACACGTTTTGCCGTGACCTTCACCATCAGGCGCGGCGACATCGCCGCGCGGCGCCTCCTGCGCAGATAGCCGGCGATGCCGGTGTAGGCCAGCACGGGTACCGACAACGCAGCCATCAGCATCAGAAATTGCGCGGGCACTCCACCGACTCGGCCCGTATGCCAGGACAGCAGCCAGAAATAAAGCTTGTGCCCGCTGCTGCTGGCGGCATACGGCACGAATGCGAGCACCTTGCCGGTATAGGCGTCGAGATGCAGCATGGTGCGCGCATTCGCATGCGGCGCATCATGCGCGATGAGGTACATGTCGACGGCATCGCCGGGCTTGTGCGGGTAATGCAGCAACGCTTCGCGCGGCATCGGCACCAGTTCCTGCGCGCGTTGCCAGATGGTCTCCATCGGCAGGCGCGTCATTCCCGCATGCCTGGATTTCGGCGGCGATGCCGGCACAGGCGAGCCGGCGATGAGGTAGAGGCCGTGCTTGTACCAGTCGAAGGCCAGCGGCAATCCGCTGAGCGCGCTGGCGGCGAGGATGAACGACGCATACAGGCCGACGGTCTTGTGCAGCGCGGCAGTACGCGCCTGCCCCACCAGGCGGCGGTTGAATCGCACCGCGCGCTTCAGGCTGCGTGAGGACGCCGGCCACCACATGTAGAGGCCGCCGAGGATGGAGACCAGCACGAAGACGAGCGCGCTGGTGCCGGTGATGAGGTTGCCATGATCGATGAAGCGGAAGCGATGGATCTGTTCGAGGGTGCCGAGCAGGCCGCCATAGCGATGGCGCTGGCCGAGAACTGCGCCGGTGCAGGGGTCGAGATAGATGAAGGACTGGTCGGTGTAGCGGATCGCCACCGCCGGCATGTGGGTATCGGTATCGTCGCCGACTGCC
>DASVLM010000413.1:0-2851 GCA_036384875.1 Noviherbaspirillum sp. | reverse complement strand
CAGCTCGTTGAAGTGACGCAGCAACCCGGCGCGGTCAGCGCACGCTTTGCCGATGGAACGGTTGCCAATGCCGATTTGCTGATCGGTGCAGACGGCATCCGCTCGACGGTGCGCGCGCAATTCGCGCCGGAAGTAAAACCGCAATACGCAGGCTACGTCGCCTGGCGCGGCTTGGTAGAAGAAGCGGACCTCACGCTGCAAACGCATCGCGACATCTTCGATTACTTCGGCTTCTGCCTGCCGCCGCGCGAGCAGATGCTCGGTTACCCCGTCGCCGGGGCGCACAATGCCATGGAACCGGGCAAGCGCCGCTACAACTTCGTCTGGTATCGCCCTGCCGATGAAGACGAACTGCGCCGGCTCTCCACCGACGACAGCGGCAAGGTTCATGACAACGGCATTCCTCCGCCTCTGATCAGCAAGCGCGTGCTCGACGAAATTCGCCGCACCGCGTCGGAAATCCTGGCGCCGCAATTCGCCGAGATCGTCCAGAAAACGCCGCAGCTGTTCTTCCAGCCCATCTTCGATCTCGAATCGCCGCGCATCGCCTTCGGCCGCGTTGCGCTGCTCGGTGATTCCGCCTTCGTCGCGCGTCCGCATTGCGGCATGGGCGTGACCAAGGCGGCGGGCGACGCACTGGCCATGGTCGACCTGATGGCCGAACACGGCATCGATGCCGGCCTGCAGCGCTACTCGGAAGCGCGCGTGGAATTCGGCCGCAAGATCGTTGCGCATGCACGCCACCTTGGCGCCTACATGCAGGCGCAGCTGCGCACCGATCACGAGCGCGACATGGCCGAGCGCTATCGCACGCCGGAAGCCGTCATGAAGGAGACGGCCGTGCCGCCGGCATTCGCATGACGATTCAATCGTGGAGCCGGCTTGCAGTGCAACGAATTGATGGAAGGAGAAGCCAATGAATGCGAATGCGCAAACCCGTGCGATCAATGCCGTGCTCAGCGAACACGGCAAGCTGTCCGCGATCATTCAGGGCATGTGCCATTTTTCCAGGCTGGTCGGACAACCCGGCACGCACATGGACCTGAAGGTGTTCCGGGCAATGCTGTTCTACATCAGCGAATACCCGGAAAAAGTACACCATCCGAAAGAGGATGAATTCCTGTTCCGCTTGGTGCGCTCACGCTCGGCAGACATCGACACGACGCTGCTGGCGCTGGAAGAACAGCACCAGCAAGGCGAAGCCATGGTGCGTGAACTGGAGCATTCCCTGCTGCGGCTCGAATTCGCAGGTCTCCCCGCCCTGCCTGATTTCCAGCAGCAGGTTGAACGCTATGCACAGCTCTATCTGCAGCACATGCGGCTGGAGGAAGAAATCGTGCTGCCCGCCGCGGAGCGGCTGCTGAGCGATGCCGACTGGATCAAGATCGATGCCGCCTTCAGCACCAACGTCGATCCGCTGGATCGCCACGACACTCGCGGCAGTTTTGACCGCTTGTACTCGATGATCGTCAACATTACCCCGGCGCCTTACGGGCTGGGGGATGAAGTGAGATAGACAGTGCGGCTGACCTCGGCGGTTGGCCGCCGTCTCGTTCAGTTGCCCTTCATGCATTTCTGAAGCGGGTCGCGACTTGCTCTCGATCGCACATCAGTCCTTGTATATTCCGCAACTGACGATCAAGTCTTCATATTTTTCCAGATAGGTCGATTTCTTTTTGACTTCCTTTGTCAAAGGGTCCGGCCACCTGTAATCCTGCCATCCCTTTCCCCTGGTTCTGGCGATCTCGAAGCGCTCCTTGCCCATGGACTTGCCGTCGGCATCCTTGATGTCGTTCAGGCTCTTTCCGGCAAGTTTGGGATTGCTTCCGTTGGCCAGAGTAATGCCGTCCATGCCACTGATGAAAACATAGAGGTCGCGGTCCTTGTAGCGAGGACTCTGATTCTGGATGTCTTCGATCACCTTTTCCTTGCCGTATTTCTTGATGTCGCCAATGACCTTCTTCACCATGGCGACCGCATCATCCGCAGATGCCCGGTCGGCACCTGCCCAGCTCGCATCGCACATGGCAAAGAACGCGAACAACGAGACTGCAAATTTCAGCATGGCTTTCATGTTCATCTCCCCTATTCAATCTCCCCTATCCATGCCCGTTCAAAACGCATGCCTGATACCAACGGCAGCCGTCGGTGCCGACGCAGCATTGCTGCGCTTGTCGAGCGAGCCGACGAGGTACACATCAGTACGTACGGAAAGCCGGTAATCGTATCCAACCGATGATGTCGTCCGGCGCAGATCGGCAGCGCCGGGCGACTCGATCCGGGATTGCGCCATCTCTGCCAGGAATGCGCCGGAGGAAAACGCCGGAATGGAAAGCCCCGCGTCGAACAAGCGCGTCGACGCTCCGCCATCGATGCTGGTGCGCACCGTATTGCCGTAGACTTTGACCGGTCCGAAATCGTATGTCGCTCCAGCCAATACTGCGTTTTGCTCGACTGAGAGCGGCGTGGTGTTATTGATGCGCAAGCGCTGCACCGACAATGCAGCCATGAACTTCCCGCTGCTGTACGTGCCGTGCAGGCCGAGATTTGCCATGCCGGGACGGCCTGCTACCTCGCCCAATCCATACAGGATGGAACCACGCAAGCCAGCATGCTCGGGTGCCGTGTACTGCACCACATTGTTCCAGACCGAGTCGCCCAGGATATTGCTGCCATAGGCCGCGACGAAGGATTGCAAGGCCAGCGGCGAGAATACGACCGAGCTGCCGAAGGGGCTGAGCCGGGACATGACGCCATATGTCGGATTCGTCTGGCGTCCGAAACTCAGGCGCCCGAACTTGCCTTCAATGCCCACCCATGCATTGCGCGAAAAGAGCGGATCGGTCGCATT
>DASVLM010000412.1:0-8214 GCA_036384875.1 Noviherbaspirillum sp. | reverse complement strand
CAGGAAACCGCGTGCGCAAGAAAAGGAAATTCGACGCCTTCCCCTATATGCTGCTGGCCCCGGCCGTCATCATGATGCTGGTAGTGAACCTGGTTCCCATCATCGAGGGCTTCTACATGTCCTTGCTGAAGCTGAACCAGTACACGCTGACGCAATATCTCGATGCGCCCTTCATCGGCGCGGAAAACTACCGCCGCGTGCTGTTCGAGAGCCACAGCCCGATCCGTGCCGGCCTCGGCCTGGCCTTGCGCAATACGGCGCTCTATACGCTGGCGGTTTCGGTGCTGGCCATCGTCATCGGGCTCGGCGTGGCCATGCTCTTGAACCGCGATTTCCCGGGCCGCAACATCGCGCGCACGCTGCTGCTGCTGCCCTGGATCGTCCCCTCCTACGTAGTCGGCACGCTCTGGGGCTTCATGTGGCAGCGCGACGTGGGCATCATCAACACCATGCTGGTCGACGGGCTGCACCTGATGGACGACAAGCCGTTCTGGCTGCTCGGCTCCAACAGTTTCTGGGCCATCGTCATTCCCACGGTCTGGCGCGCCTGGCCCGTGATGATGCTGATCTTCCTCGCCGCCTTGCAGGCCATCCCCGAAGACCAGTATGAAGCGGCCACGCTCGACGGCGTACCGAAGTGGAAGCAATTCCTGCACATCACGCTGCCGACGCTGAAGCCCATCATCGTGATCCAGTTCATGTTCCAGATCATCGACAACGTCTATTCCTACAACATCGTCTCGATGATGTTCGGCAACGGCGCGGGCCACCCGGGCGAATGGGCCGACCTCTTGATGCCGTTGTTGACACGCCAATCGTTTTCCTACTGGTTCTTCGGCCAGGGGGCCGCAGTCTCGTTCATCATGATGGTGATCATGCTGGCGTTCGTCGGCGTCTGGATGAAATCGTTCAAGCGGAGCATGACCAGTGAAGACTAAGCGCATCAGGACCAGGCGGCGCGTGTCGGATTTCCTGCTGACCTGCCTGACCTGGGCCATCGTCGTCTTGACGCTCCTGCCGATCGCCTGGATGGTGCTGTCCTCGCTGCATAACTACAGCGATATCTCGTCCGGCAGCCAGCTCGACCCCGATCAGCCGCTGCAATGGCAGAATTACCGCGACATGTGGGTCAACGTCGATTTCTTCAATTACCTGAAGAACAGCCTGATCATCTGCGGCGCCACCACCCTGCTGGCCACCTGCGCCGCCACCTGTGCCGCCTATGCCCTGGCGCGCTTCCGCTTCCGCGGCTCGAACACGGTGAGCGTAGGCATCACCGTCACGCAGGTGATTCCCGGCATGCTGTTCTTCCTGCCGCTCTACATGCTGTACCGCCACATCGGGCAGGACTGGGGTTTCCAAATGCTCGATACCTATCGCGGCATGATCTTCCTCTACGTTGCGCTGTTCACGCCGGCCTCGGTCTGGATCATGCGCGGCTTCTTCGTTTCCATTCCGCGCGAACTGGAAGACGCCGCCGTGATCGATGGCTGCTCGCGCTTCGGCGCCTTCGTGCGCATCGTGTTGCCGATCAGCGCGCCCGGCATCATCGCCACGGCGACCTTCATTTTCCTGCTGGCCTGGGATGAGTTGTTCTTCGCCTGGTCGCTGACGAGCTCAAGCGACGTACAAACCATACCCGTAGGCATACGCCTCTTCATCGGCCAGTTCCAGCAGCGCTACGACCTCATGATGGCTGCGGCCACGGTGTCGACGCTGCCGGTATTGATCGCCTTTTTCGTCTGCCAGCGCTTTTTCGTCAAGGGTTTGGCAGCGGGTGCCGTCAAAGGATAATTTTTCGAGGTAGCCATGGCTTCGGTCAGTTTCAGAAATATCAGCAAGCACTACACCGAGGACGTCAGCGTGATCGCAGGTGTCGATTTCGACATCGAGGATGGCGAGTTCGTGGTGTTCGTCGGTCCCTCGGGCTGCGGCAAATCCACGCTGTTGCGCATGGTGGCCGGGCTGGAAGACGTGACCGATGGCGAGATCCGCATCGGCGACGTGCTGGCCAACGACTTGCACGCGTCCAAGCGCGGTGTGGCCATGGTGTTCCAATCGTATGCGCTCTACCCGCACATGACGGTCGAGCAGAACATGGGCTTTGCGCTCAAAATGGCCGGCATGGCCAAGCCCGACGTCGCCGCCCGGGTGAAACGGGCAGCCGACATTCTGCAAATCACCCATCTGCTCGAGCGCAAGCCCAAGGCGCTGTCGGGCGGCCAGCGCCAGCGTGTCGCCATCGGCCGCGCCATCGTGCGCCAGCCCAAGGTGTTCCTGTTCGACGAGCCGCTGTCGAATCTCGATGCCTCGCTGCGGCAAAATATGCGTATCGAACTCTCCAAGCTGCATCGCGAACTGGGCACCACCATGATCTACGTCACGCACGACCAGGTCGAGGCGATGACCCTGGCCGACCGCATCGTGGTATTCAATGCCGGCGTGGTGCAACAGGTCGGCACGCCGCTGGAGCTGTACGAGCATCCGAAGAACCTGTTCGTCGCCGGTTTTCTCGGCGCGCCGAAGATGAACCTGCTGCCGGCACGGCTGGCCGACGGACAGGCCGAACTGGCGGGCGGGCAGCGCGCGGCAGCGGCGGTCGATCTGGGCGAGAGCGCAGCCGGTGCCGCACTCACGCTTGGCATACGGCCCGAGCACCTGCAGCCGGCACGAGCCGACACCCCCGCCGCGATAGCCGCCGAAGTGGTATTGACGGAACACCTGGGCGATCAGATGCTGGCCTACCTGCGCCTGTCCGGCGTGGCCGAGGATGTCTGCATGAAGCTGCCCGGCCATGGCGCCAGGCTCCGCTTTGGCGATACCATGCACTTGGCATTCCCGCCGGAACACTGCCTGCTGTTCGATGCCGCCGGCAATGCCTATCCCCGACTCGGCAAGCAATGAAGATCCTGCACAATCATCTGGGTTACCAAACAACGGCGCGCAAGATTGCGCTGGTGCAGTCGGGCATGGCCCTGCCCGCGCAAAGCTTCACTGTCTACGACGCCGATACACGCAAAACCGCGCTGCACGGCCAGCTGGCGCCGCGCGGCAAGGTAGCGCAATGGCGCGACTGGCAATTCTGGGAAGCCGACTTCACCGCGCTCGAGACGCCCGGCAGCTACATGATCGTGCTCGACGGCAGCGTGCCGCCTGTGGTGTCGCAGACTTTCCAGATTGCCCGGCAGCTGTACGACGGCCAAATCGTGTCGAACCTGGTGCATTATTTCAAGTCGCAGCGCTGTACCGGCGTGTTCGACATCGCCGACCACTCGCGTCCCAAGTACGGCAGCAGTGAACGCGCCGACGTGCACGGCGGCTGGTACGATGCCTCGGGCGATGCGTCGAAGTACCTGTCGCACCTGTCCTACGCCAACTTCATGAACCCGCAGCAAACGCCGCAGGTGGTGTGGAACCTGATCGATGGGCGTGCGCGCATGAGCGCGCAATCGATGTGGCTCGACGAACGCATCGTCGATGAAGCGCTGCATGGCGCGGACTACCTGATGCGCATGCTCGATCCGGCCGGTTATTTTTACATGACCGTGTTCGACCGCTGGAGCAAGGATGTCGAACAGCGCGACATCTGCAGCTATACCACGCAGCAGGGCCACAAGTTCGACACTTACCAGGCCGGCTATCGCCAGGGCGGCGGCAGTGCAATTGCGGCGCTGGCGCGGGCAGCGGGCCTGCCGCGCGACGGCGAGCATGCGCGTGCGGACTATCTCGCCGCCGCCGAACGCGCCTTCGTCCATCTCGAACAACACAACCCCGTCTATCTCGACGACGGACGGGAAAACATCATCGACGACTATTGCGCCCTGCTCGCCGCGACGGAATTGTTTCAAGCCAGCGGCAAGGACATCCATCTGCAGGCTGCACAACAGCGTGTGCGCCAACTCGCCGCACGGCAACACGCCGCCGGCTGGTTTTGGGCCGACGATGACAAGACGCGCAGCTATTTCCATGCCGCCGAGGCGGGATTGCCCATCGTGGCGCTGCTGCGCTTCGCCGAAGTCGCGCCGCAGTCGGGCCTGGCCTTCACGGCCAGGGAATGCGCGCAACGCGCGCTGCAACATGATCTGGCCTTGACCTTGCGCTGCGAAGGCAATCCCTTCTTCTACCCCAAACAAGTCGTGGCCATGCCGGGCAAGCCCGCGCGCGTGCAATTCTTCATCGCGCACGAGAATGAAAGCGGCTACTGGTGGCAGGGCGAAAATGCCAGGCTCGGCTCGCTGGCTTCGGCCGCGCTATTGGCAGTCAGGGTATTCGAAGGCGATGCATTGCGCCGCGATTTGCAGCACTACGCCCAGGGTGCCCTCGATTGGATCTTCGGCTTCAATCCCTTCGACGCCTGCATGATGCAGGGTCACGGGCACAACAACCCGCGTTACGAAAAGGGCTTCTGGAATGCGCCCGGCGGCGTATGCAACGGCATCACCTCCGGGCTGGAGAACGAGGAAGACATCGACTTCCGCATGCCGCACGAGAGCGTGCCGATCCATTCGTGGCGCTGGAGCGAGCAGTGGATTCCGCATGGAGCCTGGTTGTTTCACGCGCTGTCGCATCTCGTTTGATTTTGTAGGTTGGCGCTGAGCGGAAGCAAAGCCCAACATAACCTACGTCTGCATATTCGCATCAGTGACTTGCACAACCTGCCATTCCTAGCCCCTCTGCCACAAGCTAGGCGGCACATCGCGCAACTTCGCCGCCAATTCCATGCTCGTCCGCACATTGAACTTCTGGCAAATGCGCAAACGATGCGCCTCCACCGTCTTGGTGCTGATGTCCAAATGATCGGCAATCTGCTTGCTCAGATAACCGCCGACGATCTCCGTCAGCACCTCACGCTCGCGCGCAGTCAATTCGGCAATCTCCTGCAGCAGCTTGGCATGCGTGCCGTGCACCGCGCGTGCGGTGCGATCGGCCGTCAAGGCGCGCGAAATCGCATCCAATAGCGTGCGATGGTCGGCCGGCTTCTCCAGGAAATCCGCCGCTCCCTGCTTCAAGGCGCGCACCACCATGGGAATATCGCCATGTGCGCTCAAAAACAGCGTAGGCGGCAGGTAGCGGTGCTTGTCGCGCGCGCGCCGGTTCAACTCTTCATACAGTTCCAGTCCGCTCATGTCGGGGATGCGGATGTCGATCACCATGCAATTGAAGTCCGACGGTTCGGCACCTTCGAGGAAATCGGCCGAGCGCTCGAATTCGGTGAACGTCCAGCTTCGCGTTTCGAGCAGCATGCCAAGCGAGGAGCGTACGCCTGGGTCGTCGTCGATGATGGCGATATGCGGTGTACCGGTGATGAAGTTCGTGTCGCTCATGCTACTTCCCGATCATGGAGAGTTCGTCGTTTGTCGCTATTTGCAGCGGATTCGCGCAAGGCAGGCGGAAGCGGAAGCATGCGCCGCCGCCTTCGCTATCTTCGCGGCCCTCGACCCAGAGCCTTCCGCCATGGCTTTCGATCACGGTGCGGCATATCGCCAGGCCGAGGCCCATGCCTTCGCTCTTGGTCGTATAAAACGGCTGGAAAAGCTTTTCCGGGTCGCGGACACCGGCACCGCGGTCGCACACGCTGACGATGACGCCGGACTCTTCGCGTTCCACCTTGATCGTTACGGCATCGGGGGCCTGTGTGCCATGGGCCGCCACCGATTCCAGCGCATTGCGCAGCAGGTTGAACAGCACTTGCTCGATCATCACTGCATCGCATTCGATGCGGATCTCGTCGTCCGGCAGATCTAGGGCGATCTGCACCTGGTTGCGCCGCGCCAGCGGCGCGAGCAAAGCCAGCGGTTCGGCAAACAGGTCGGCCAGCTTGCGCGTATCGTGCCGGATCGCGCGTTTCTGGATGAAGCTGCGCAAGCTATGGATGATATTGCCGGCGCGGCGCGATTCCTCGCCCATACGGCGCACGGCATCCTGCGCCTTGGCTGGATTGTTGTTGTCGAGGAAGACGTCGGCTGCTGCCGAGTAATTGGCAATGGCAGCCAGCGGCTGGTTCAGCTCGTGCGCGATGCCGGAAGCGAACTCGGCCAGGCTGGCCAGGCGCGCCGTATGCTGCAGCAGTTCATCGCGCTCACGCGCGTTGTTGGCAGCGGCGCGCTCGGCCGTGATGTCGCTGGAGATGTCAAGCGTGACGCGCGAGCCGTCGACCCAGAGTATGGTACGTCGTTCGATGTGATACCAGCGGTTGAGCGCCACATCGAAATATTCCGGCTCAAGCAGTTGCGCCACGGGAGCGGTACCGGGCCAGCACAGCAAACAGCATTCGCCTTCCGCCTCGAGCGGGAACAGTTCGGTATGGCGGCGATTGCGGAACAGCAAGCGCCCATCGTCCTGGGCACTGACGGAGACCGCTGCTTCCAGGCCGCTCAGGACGGCGTATAGCTGCTCGCGCGACGCGGCCAGTGCTTCGCGCTCCTTTTGCAGTTCGGTGGTGTCGTACAACGACGCCATCCATCCCGAGGGGCTGCTGTTGCCGTCGACCAGGGGTGAGGCGAACAGCTGCACCGCGAGCCGCCGGCCTTCGGCGCCAACCAGATCGATGCGCCTCCCTGTCGCAGGATTGTCGCCACGCAGCATGGCTTCGTGCGCGATGCGGCAATCGTCGTGGCTTTCCTTTGGCCAGAACGGGAACGGCGCGGTGGTGCCGACCAGCGATTCCATGGAACAGCCGAGCATGCCGCACAGCGCCGGGTTGGCATAGATGATGCGGCCTTCCATATCGAAGGCCAGCAAACCGGTGACGAGAGAATGCTCCATCGCTTCGCGAAAGCGAAGCTCGCGCGACAGGGCTTGTTGCGCCGCCTGACGCTCGCGCAGCCAGCGCTGCAGCAGGCGCAGCAGCCATACGATCAGGAGGCCGAACAACACCACGGCGGCTGACAACAGGATCAGCGGCGTTTCGCTGCCATGGTGTGCATGCGGGCTGGCGCGCAGCGAGAGGCCGCTGCCCTCGGGGCCGAATTCAAGCTTGTGCACGTCGACAAGCTGGTCCGGCGGGTCCACGTCGCGCGGTGAGAGGCGTTTGTCGTCGCGGTCGACCAGCGAGAGATCGTAGCGCTGCACGAACCACCAGGGCACTTCGCGCGCGAGCACCTGGTCCAGATCGTAAGTGGCGAGCACCACGCCTTCGTTTTGCCCCTCGTCGGACACCGGCACCACCAGCACCCAGAGCGGCGCATATTGTTCGATCACGCGGCTGTAGACCGGGTGTTGTTGCGTCAGGCAGCGCTGGATCGCTTCGGCGATCAAGGGATCGGTGACGGGGGGCAGGCGCGCGGGACGCTCGGAATAAGCGGGTAAGCCAGCCACGCGCTTGCCCTGGCGGTCCAGGAAATCGACCGAGATCAGGGCCGGGTTGACCTTCATCATGCCGTCCGACAGCGAAAGGAAGTCGCCCACGGCGCGCGGCGTGGGGTTTTGCAGGTCATGCGCCCAGTTTTCCAGCATGCGCTGGTTGTCGCCCATGGCCTGCGTGATGCTTTGCTCGAGCCAGAGCAAATCAAGCGAGAGCTGGCGTTCGGCTTGCGCGCGCTGATCGGTGTACCAGAACCAGCCCAGCGTGGTGGACACGAACAGGGCCATGGTCAAGAGCAGCGAAGCGGCAAGCCAGGGCCAGCGGCTATGGATCAATTGTTGAGCGGCAGGCAAAGCCTCGACTCCCGATGGCATCTCCGAATGGCTTTTAGTATAGAAGGGTTTGGGTGCCAATCCCCTACTATCGCGCCGGCGGTCGCCGGAATGAGACAGTGCTGCCATCTCGTTCTTGCCAGCGAATCAAGACTGTGCCGCCGCCAAGGCGGCCGCGCCATGCAAGCCGGCATCGGCGCCGAGCATGGCGCGGGCAATCTCGTAGCGCTGGATGGGCCGGAAAGTCTGCATTTCGCGCCGCAGCCGTTCAAGATAGCCCGGGCGCAAGCCGACGCTGCCGCCCAGGGCCACGCGTTCGATGCCGAGCATCACCGCGAGGTCGGCCAGTTTGCGCGCGATTTCGCGTATGCCGTGCATGTAGATATCCTCGGCGCGCTTGTCGCCGGCATCGGCCGCATCGCACAGCTCTTTGGCTCCGGCATAGCCGAGCTGGGCCGCGTAGCGCCCCAGCGCCGTGCCCGAGGCATGATCTTCCAGCGTGGCGCCGTCGAGCATGCTCATCTCGCCGATTTCGGCATCAAAGCCGTTTTTCGCCAAGTGCAGCCGGCCGTTCAATAC
>DASVLM010000411.1:0-3593 GCA_036384875.1 Noviherbaspirillum sp. | reverse complement strand
ACAGTCAGTCGACGCACACATGCAGACCACCGCTCAGGGCATGCCGGTCTTCGTACCACTAGATCTCGAACAGCACACCCATGTTGACACCGCAAGTGTCGCGTATCACCTGGGCCGTAAGGCGCAGAAAATGCGTGTCTGGGCGTCGATGGAACAGGGGCCAATACGACCTGCGCGCATCAACGGAAGATTGAGTCGGTCAGCGGCTGAGATACGTCGGCTCCTCATGAACAGCTCGTCTTAATTTATGGTCGAGCGATCGTTACCTGCAATCGTCCGGTACGCTTGCTGGGGATCATTCGGCTCTTCCGGCCTGGTCATCGCCAGCCTCCCATCCCGCATCAAAGGTCGCAAATAGTTCTGCCGCACGACCTCAGGGTTGCGTCGCAACACCAGTGCCAGTTCGTCTACCCGCCAAGCCCGCAGGCGGCACAACGCCACGACCAAGTCTTGTGTCTCCTGCGGCGGATGGCGGCGGCCAATGCTCCCCAGGCGAGCCGCTAGGGACCCGGGCAGGCCGTCCAACAAGGACGTGCGCGCAGCTTCGTTCTCGGCATCAGCAGGGTTACTAGATAAGCCTTCGAGGTTGCTAGATAAGGCCGGGGGGTTACCAGATAAGGGTTGGGGGTTACCAGATAAGGTGCCTAGGCCCAAGCGCTCAGCCGCTACATAGTAAGTGGCCGAGCCCCGGCCTTTTTGCACCAGTAGCCCGGCGTCGCGCAGGCGGCGTAGGGCGGCGCTGGCAGTCAGGGTGTCCACCTTGGTCAGAGCACGGAAATTGGCATTGTCGATCGCACCGGCCTCGCGCACCACGATCAGGGCCTTGGCCTCGTCGCTGCTGAGCTGTGCATCCTTGAACTGCGCTAGCCAGGCCACGTCATCCGCCCCCAGGAAGTGGTGGAAAAAGTACCGAGCCACGAACTGGTCATGTCCGCGGTCAGATTCAAACAGCGGCGGGGTCAGACCCGCTTGCTCCATGGTTTCGCGCATCACACGGATGCCGCTGCCTTTGGTCTCGGCAAAGCGAGTTTCATGCAACACGCCGGCAATGCGGGGGTTGCGAGGCTCGCTACCGGGCTCGCCCAGGTGTTCGGGAGATTTGAGCGAGAAGCCAGGATTACGGATCTCCAGACGGTTGGCATAGCGGATGATCTGTACCGGGCTGTGACTACGATAACTGCGGTGCATCAGGGCGTTGACTAGGGCTTCGCGTATCACCCGCTGGGGGATCACCGGCTTGTCATGGCGTTGCAGCCCGCCCTCCTTGAGGTCAAAAGCTTTGGGCAGGTCGTCCAGCACGGCCGCTTGGGCACGCCGAATGAGGCGGAACATCGAATCACGAAGCTCAATGGTGTCGAAGCGGCGTTCAGGGTCTGGCACCCATTCACGACCGGGTACACGGATGTAATCCACCCGCGTCATGGGGAAGCATCGGCGTAACGTCTGGGATTTGCCAAACAGCATGATGCCCGCCACCGTGAGCCGCCAGACGGCCGGGTTGGTTTGGGTGTCTTGGGTGATGCAGCCCAGCGCGCGAAGCAGTTCTTCGTCGCTCCAGCGCAGCTCTTCGGCATCCGGGTTAGCTTCAGCACGAGATTGGCGGTAATCGGCCAAAGCCTCGGGAGATAAGTCTTCCAGCGTGGTGCCGGGCACCAGACCCGCATCAAAGCTTTCGCGCTGGCGGCCCTGGTAGAAGACAGCCATGTCGTCTTCGGTGCAGCGCTGATCGGTACTGCCAATGCGGCGGAAGGCTGCACGCGGCAATCCTTGCGCCTTAAAAAAGATCGGTTTGTCTTGTGGTTGCGCCTCAGGGACAAAGACCACCACGACGTTCTTACCTTGCACGTTCTCGGTAGAGATATCCACTCGCAAAGGGATATTGAAAACGTCACGGCATTGGTTGGCGATATCCGATGAAATCTTTTCCGGGTTTGTGATGCCCTCGATTTCATACGCTGGGAAAAGCGCCAGCTCTTCGCGCACGATACCAAGTGCAAGCCAGCCACCGCCCATGCCGGGCTCGTTAGCGAACGCGCAAACGGTCTCAAGAATGGATTTGCCAGCTTCAGAAGCACGCTTAGCCTCGATGCGCTCTTGTTCATCAAGAAGATTCAGGCTTTCAAGCAGTTCGATCGCAGTCACGCGTTTTTCTCCAAGCAACCATCAATGTGACACAACCTAGCAAGTCTACCGCTTTCTGAACTCGGCCGTAAAACCTACATGGTGCCTACACGAAGCCCAGAAAGCAAAAAGCCCAACCAAAAGGCTGGGCTAAGTGCTTGATTCTATTGGTGCCGGCTGCAGGACTCGAACCCGCCACCTGATGATTACAAATCAACTGCTCTACCTGATGAGCTAAGCCGGCAATGTGGCCAGAATTATACCCTTATTTGATCCGGGTCAACGTGGGACGCCCACCTTTTTTGGGTGGTTCGTCGTCGTCGTCGGGTACATGCGACACCTCGGCGGTCTTGGCCGGCACGGCGGCCAGGCCGGGGGCCGGGGCGGCTGCCGGTTCCGGTGCCGGCGGGGGCAGGTCGGCGGCCGTCGTCGTCACGTCGAAGGCCATGCCCTGGCCGTTTTCGTTGGCGTAGATGGCCAGCACGTTCTGCACCGGGATGTACAGCTCGCGCGAGACGCCGTTGAAGCGGGCCCGGAACGTGATCGCGTCGTTGTCCATTTTCAGCCCGGAGGTCGCGCCGTAGCTGATGTTGAGGATGATCTCGCCCTTTTTCACGTATTCCATCGGAACCGTGGTGGCGGCGTCGACCTTGACGGCCAGGTAAGGCGTGTAGCCGCTGTCCGTGCACCATTCGTAAATGGCGCGCAGCAGGTACGGCTTGGTGGAGATGTCTGGCATGGTGTGATCGGAATGATGCGAGATGTTACACGCCAGTGTACTTCGATTCGCTTGCGGCGTCGTAAACTGGCGTGCAACGAAGGCGGCGCTTTAGCGGCGCATCACCTTTTCGGACGGGGTCAGGGCTTCGATATAGGCCGGACGCGAGAAGATGCGCTCGGCATACTTCATCAGCGGCGCCGCGGTCTTCGACAGTTCGATGCCGTAGTGATCCAGGCGCCACAGCAGCGGCGCGATGGCCACGTCCAGCATCGAGAACTCGTCACCCAGCATGTACTTGTTCTTCAGGAACAGCGGGGCCAGCGTCGTCAGGCGGTCGCGGATTTCGGCGCGCGCCTTGTCGTGGCTCTTGTCGCCTACCTTGTTGCGCTCGTTTTCGAGCGTGTTGACGTGGACGAACAGTTCCTTTTCAAAATTGAACAGCATCAGGCGGGCACGGGCGCGCATGAGCGGGTCGGCCGGCATCAGCTGCGGATGCGGGAAGCGCTCGTCGATGTATTCGTTGATGATGTTCGATTCGTACAGAATCAGTTCGCGCTCGACCAGGATCGGCACCTGGCCGTACGGATTCATCGTCGAGATGTCCTCGGGCTTGTTGAACAGGTCCACGTCGCGCACCTCGAAGTCCATGCCCTTTTCGAACAGGACCAGGCGGCAGCGCTGGGAGAACGGGCACGTGGTGCCGGAGTAGAGAACCATCATGGTTTATAGTTCCTTCAAGAAACAAAGGGGT
>DASVLM010000410.1:0-2140 GCA_036384875.1 Noviherbaspirillum sp. | reverse complement strand
AGGCAAGGCGCCGGCAGTCATCGCCGCTTCGGTCTGCGCGCAACTGCTGCAAGTGTGGGAAGACGCGGAGCGCAATGCAGAAGCGCGGGCCTCGCGCCTTTGCGAATCGATTCAACAGTAAAGAACACGAAGGAATTCAGTACATGAGCATCAACTGCCAGGCTTACCGCGCAAGCATCCTGCATTTCAACGCGGACCCTGCATTCAACGACAACGCGCATGCATGGCATGAAGACGGCCTCTTGATCGTGGCCGACGGCCGCATCGTGGCCGCGGGCGAGTATGCGCAATTGCGCGCGCAGATTCCGCAAGGCGTCGAGGTGCAGGACTATCGCGGCAAGCTCATCGTGCCCGGCTTCATCGACACGCATATCCACTATCCGCAGACCGACATGATCGCGTCGCCCGCGCCCGGTCTGCTGCCGTGGCTGGAGACCTACACCTTTCCCAACGAGCGCAAATTCTCGAATGTGGAACATGCTGGAGAAGTCGCGCGCTTCTTCCTCGATGAGCTGCTGCGTTGCGGCACTACAACAGCGATGGTGTATTGCACGGTGCATCCTGCATCCGTTGAGGCGTTTTTTACCGAGTCCGAGAAACGCGGCTTGCGCATGGTCGCCGGAAAGATCATGATGGACCGCAATTGTCCCGAGTTCCTGCGCGACACTGCCGAAAGCGGCGCGCGCGAGAGCGAAGACCTCATCCGCAAGTGGCACAAGCGGGGACGTCAGCTGTATGCGATCACGCCGCGGTTCGCACCGACTTCCACCGATGCGCAGCTGCAGTTGGCAGGCGAGCTGGCGAAGGCTTACCCCGACACGTTCCTGCAAACCCACGTCGCAGAAAACACCGATGAGGTCGCCTGGGTGAAATCACTGTTTCCGGATTCGCGCAGCTATCTCGATGTTTACGATTCTTACGGCATGATGCGTCCACGCGCGATGTACGCACACTGCATCTGGCTCGACGACGGTGACCGCACTCGCATGCGCGAGACACAGTCCGCCGCTTCCATCTGCCCCACATCCAACCTCTTCCTCGGCAGCGGCCTGTTCGACTTTGCGAAGGCGGATGCGGCCAGCGTGCCGCTGTCGCTCGCGACCGATGTCGGCGGCGGCACGTCGTTCTCGATGCTGCAAACGATGAACGAGGTCTACAAGGTGGCGCGCATGGGCGGCACCTACATGCCGGCATTGCGCATGTTCTATCTCGCCACATTGGGCGGCGCGCGCAGCATGCAACTGGAAGGAACCATCGGTAGCTTCGCGAAGGATGCGGAAGCGGATTTCATCGTGCTCGATCCGAAGGCCACGCCGCTGCTGGCGCGCCGCACGGAGCGCACGGAAAGCCTAGAAGAATTGCTGTTCGCCTTTGCATTGCTGGGAGACGACCGCACGGTCGCAGCAACGTACAGCGCGGGTCGCAAGGTGCACGAAAGGGCACAGGGAATGAGGGAAGAAAGCAGGGTTTGTTAGCGCAGCACTACCACCAACCCGGGGACCACCCCGGATTTATTTAACCCCACCACCAGAGGGAGATGTCATGCAACAAAAGGGCCTTACAACGAAAAAAATATTGCTCGCCGCAGCACTCGGCGCAGCCTTCGCCGCACCCGCGATGGCGCAAACCAATGTCACCGTCACCGGCCTGGTCGACGCTTATGCCGGCTCGATGCGCATGAGCGGCGACGCCTCCAGCCGTCCTTCGCTGAATAGCGGCGGCCTGACGACATCGTGGTTTGGCTTCAAGGGCACCGAGGATCTCGGCGGCGGACTGAAAGCCAAGTTCAACCTGACCAGCTTCTTCCAGGCAGACACCGGCGTGCAAGGCCGCTTCCCCGGCGATACGATGTGGTCGCGCGATGCCAACGTCGGCCTCACCGGCAACTTCGGCGCGATCTCGCTGGGCCGCGATTTGGCACCGCACTTCCTGCCGACCATCCTGTTCAACCCGTTCGGCGATTCCTACACGTTCGCCCCGCTGATCCTGCACGCAGACGTGCCGCTCTTTAACGCCTCCGGCTGGACCAACACCTTCCAGGGCGACACCGGCTGGAGCAACGAGATCATCTACACCACGCCGAACTTCAACGGCTTCACCGCCAACATCCATTACCAGTTCGGCGAAGTCGCGGGCGACA
>DASVLM010000409.1:0-6708 GCA_036384875.1 Noviherbaspirillum sp. | reverse complement strand
GTGCTGCTGGCCGCCATCACACCCTGGTTGCTGGCACGCGCCTTCCATTTCAAGATGGCCAATTCAAGCTATCGCGGAATCCAGTTTCGTTTCAACGGCACGGTGGTACAGGCATATCGCATGCTTCTCCTGTTCCCTGTCGTGCTCGGGCTCACCGTTCTCCTTGTATGGGCGCTGCTTGCCGCCTACTCTCCGGCGACTTATCCCGGCATCTTCCTGGTGGCCGGCACCGTGCTGGTCATCGCCTTCGCGTTGACGATTCCATTCGCGCATTACTTCCTCAAGCGTTACCAGCACGGCCACGCGACGTACGGGCAGGCTGCATTCCGGTTCCACGCCACCGCGTCCGATTTCTTCAAGATCTACGGCAAGGCAGTCGGCCTGTTTTTCCTCGGCTCCATTCCGGCCGCGGTGTTCGGTTTCGTCACCGCCGGCGCCTACACTTTCCTGCTTCATACGGCGTTCGGCTGGCTGTTTGCGCTGCTGTACGGCGTGCTGAGCGCCTATGCCTTCTACCTGTTCGTGCGGCCTTATCTCGAGAGCCGCATCCAGAACCTGGTGTGGAACAGCACTGTGCTTGGCGAGTACCGCTTTGAGAGCGAGGCGCGCGCGCGCAAACTGCTCTGGCTGCATGCGTCGAACCTGATGCTCATCACGCTGACCTTCGGACTCTACAAGCCCTTTGCCACCATACGGCTGTTGAAGTATCGGGTGGAAAGCGTGAGCCTGCATCCGGCGGGCGGCCTCGACACCTTCCTCGCGGTACGCGATGCCGATACCGCCGGCGCCGTCGGCCAGGAGGCCGGCGACCTTTTCGACATCGACATCGCCTTATGATCGCGGCCCACTACTACGATGGCGTATCGTCGCGCAGCATGCGCGTCGAATTGCTGATCCATGGCGGCATCGCTGTCATCAGCGGCGAAGATTTGCGACGACGCATACCGGTCGCGCGGCTCGCGATTTCCGAGCCGCTGGAACATGCGCCGCGCATCCTGCGCCTGCCTGATGGAGCGCTAATCGAGAGCGACGACCCGATGCTGGAGCCGCTGCTCATCGAGAACGGTTATCGTGACGCTCCCGCCGTCAAATGGCAGCGCCACTGGCCGGCTTCCCTGCTGGCACTGCTGACGTTGATCGCCGCGCTGCTGGCCGCCTATCAATGGGGCTTGCCGTTGGCAGCCGACGCGGCGGCACGTCACCTGCCGGCGGCGATCGAGCGACATATCGGCGATGAATCCTGGCGCGCGCTCGACAATGCCTATTTCCAGCCGTCCCAACTGAAAATGGAGCGCCAGGAAAAATTGCGCGCGGATTTCGCGGCGTTGCGGCAGCCGGGTGACGAGCGCACTCCCTATCGCATCGAGTTTCGTGCCTCCGGCATCGGGGCAAATGCCTTTGCCATGCCGAACGGCGTGATCGTCGTGACAGACGACCTTGTCGACCTTGCGGACGATGAGCGGGCGCTGCTTGGCGTGCTGGCGCATGAACTTGGCCACCTCGAAAGGAAGCATGCGATGCGCAGGCTGCTGCAGGCGCTGGGCGTGGGCGTCCTGGCCAACCTTGCTGTGGGTGATGTGTCGACGGTGCTGACAGCGGCTCCCACCATTTTGCTCGACCAGAAATATTCGCGCGACTTCGAACGCGAGGCAGATGGCTATGCGATTGACATGTTGCATGCCAACCATGTGTCGCTCGCGCCGATGGCGGCGCTCTTCGAGAAAATGCGGGATGCCGATGCTGCGAATGCAAAGGCGGCGGGAGAGAGCACTGAGCAGGGCGGTTACGATTACCTCAGTTCGCATCCGGCTGATGATGAGCGTATTGCTCGCTTGAAGGCGGCGGATACGCCTTAGGAATGTCGACCGATCGGTGGGCGCGCCATGGCGAGCAAACTGCTTCGGCTTGATGCTCAGAGCATCACCGGGTTGTCGGGCAGCTCGTTCGTGCTGCCGCCGTTGCCGGGATAATGCCGTTCCAGCAATATGTTGATTTGCGCAAGCGCGGCGAGCGTGCCTTCGCGGAATTTTCCCTCGGCAAAGCCGTGCGTCAGGACGCGGCAGGCGGCATGCCAGTCGTGCGCCGAGACAGTCTTGCCGACACCGCGATCGGCCACGATTTCCACCTGGCGATCTGCCAGGTTCACGTAGACCAGCACGCCACAATTTTCTTCGGTATCCCACACGCGGTAGTGAGTGAACAATTCGCGGGCGCGCTCGCGGGGAGACATGCCATGCCATGCTGCCGCCACAGGCAGGGCTGCTTCGACGATCAGCCGTACCTGGGCGCGATGGCGCTGCTCGCCGGCGGCGATTTCCTGCTCGGCCGCTTTCAGCGTGGCAGGCGGAAAGGCCTTGCGCCCGTGGGATGCGGTCGTGACAAGATGACGCAAGGCTCGCTTGAAATGTTTCATCACCAGTTCCCCGAAGCGCCGCCACCGTCGGCGCTGCCGCCGCCACCGGAAAATCCGCCACCGCCAAAGCCGCCGCTACCGAATCCACCGCTACGATAGCCGCCGAAATCGCTGCCGCCCAGGACAATGCCAGAAGACCTTCCCCAGCCGTTGCGGCCGTGGCGGATCATGCCACCCGAGCGCAGGCGCGAGAAGATGATCATGACGATGATGAAAACGACGAAGAATGCGAAGGAGAAGTTGTCCTCGTCATCCTGCTGTGCTGCTTTTTTCTTGTCCGGGGGCGCGAACTTTTCCTGGTCAAGCAGGCTGCTGATGGCGCCGACGCCTGCCACCAAGCCGCCATAGAAATCGTTCTGCCGGAAATGCGGTGCAATCACGTCCTGCAGGATGCGCTTGGATTGCGCATCAGTGAGCGA
The DNA here is from genome assembly GCA_036384875.1 of Noviherbaspirillum sp. Classification (GTDB taxonomy): domain Bacteria; phylum Pseudomonadota; class Gammaproteobacteria; order Burkholderiales; family Burkholderiaceae_D; genus Noviherbaspirillum. Next base: position 3,876 of record DASVLM010000409.1, on the reverse strand, counting down.
ACCCTGCACGCCGCGACCGGCTTCGATGCGCAGCCGGCGCAAGGCGGGAGGATTGTCGCGCGCCACGAGCAGCAGCACGCCGTCGTCGATGCCCTTGCGGCCGAGCTTCCATTCATCGTAGACGCGAATGCTGTATTGCTCGATGGCCTCCGGCTCGGTCTTCGCGACCAGCAGCACCGCTATCTGGCTGCCGGTGCGGTCTTCGTAATCCTTCAGCACGTTCTCCAGGGCATCGCGCTGTTGCGCGGTCAGCATGCCGACCTGGTCGGTGACGCGCGCCTTGAGCGGCGGCACCGGCACGAAATCCTGTGCGCCCGCCACTTGCATCAGCAGGGCCAGTGCGAGCATCAGCAGGTGCCGGAGGATCATCTTATTTTCCGAAGTTGACTGCTGGCGCGTTGGAAATGGCCTTCTCGTTTTCGACGGTGAAAGAGGGCTTCACCTCGAAATGGAAGATCGACGCCGTGATGTTGGTGGGGAAACTGCGCGCCAGCACGTTGTATTCGCGCACTGCCTGAATGTAACGCTGGCGGGCGACGGTGATGCGGTTTTCGGTACCTTCGAGTTGCGATTGCAGATCGCGGAAACTGGAATCGGCCTTGAGCTGCGGATAGTTTTCCGACACTGCCATCAGGCGCGACAGCGCGGAAGACAATTCGCCTTGCACCTGCTGGAATTTCTGGAAGGCTTGCGGATCGTTCAGCACTTCCGGCGTGATCTGGAATGAAGTCGCCGCCGCGCGCGCCTTCGTCACCGCTTCCAGCGTCTCGCGTTCATGCGAAGCATAACCCTTGACGGTATTGACCAGGTTGGGAATCAAGTCGGCGCGCCGCTGGTACTGATTCACGACCTCGCTCCAGGCGGCTTTCACCGCTTCATCCTTGGCCTGGAACTCGTTGTAGCCGCAGGAAGAGAGCAGGGTGGTGAAGAGTGCTGCCGTTATCCATTTCATCCAGGTCTTCATGTCGTTCCTTTGTTGGTCTTGTCGGGGGAATGATGTTGTCGATTATTTATGGGCGGCTTGCCGCGGTTTCAACAGCACGGTGCTCATTGCCGCCAGGATAAGGCCCATCGCCGCGTAATCCTGCCAGTGCGGCGTCTCGCCCAGCAGCCAGGCCCCGGAAAACACGCCAAGCACCGGAATCATCATCACCGACAAGCTGGATGCAACTGGCGGCAGGGTTCGTGCCAATCCGAACCACACCACGTGCGCGAAGCCGAAGATGATGGCGGCGTTATAGATGATGGCTGCTGCCGTCGGCGTATCCGGCATGTGCCAGCGCGGGCTTTCGAAGAAGACGCAGGCAATCGACATCATGGCAGAGGTCAGTGCCAGCATCCAGAATGTCAGTGAAATGGTTGGCATGGCGATGTTCGAGCGCTTCAGCGTTACCGTGCCGTAACCCCAGCCGGCGGCTGCCGCCAGCACCAGCACGGTGCCCAAAGGATTGCCGGCGATCGTGGCGAATTCGCTCGACAGCAACAGCAGCGCGCCGGCGAGTGCGCAAGCGATGCCGGCCCATGCGCTGCGCGCCGGCCGCTCGCCAAAAAACACCAGTGCCGACAAGACGGCCCACACCGGCATCGTATAGCCGAGGATGGCAGCGCGTCCGGACGACAACATTTTGACTCCGAGAATCACCAGCACATGCCACACCAGCATGTTGGGAATCGCCAGTTTCACCACATCGAGGACGCGGCCCCTGGGAATCGCCAGCGAGGCACCCTGCATGCGCGCCGCCAGCCAGATCACCGGCAGGCCGCCCAGCATGCTGAGCGTACGGAAGGACAGCGGCGGGAAGTCGCGCACGCCCATCTTCATGATCGGCCAGTTCACACCCCAGCACAACGTGAGGAGAGCGAGGAGTATCCAGTCCTTGCGGGAAAGAGTTGTCATCTCGGAACGATAGCATGGCGCGTTACAATGTGCATTGTTCCCCCAAATACCCGAGCGTATCGTGACTTTCACCCAGAAACTCTCTGCTGCCTGGACGGCAAACAATTCCCTGCTGTGCGTCGGCCTCGATCCCGACATCGCGAAATTCCCCGGCGACTTCCAGGGCAAGGCCGATGCCATCTTCTGCTTCTGCAAGGCCATCATCGACGCCACCGCCGACGTCGCCTGCAGTTTCAAGCCGCAGATCGCCTATTTCGCGGCCTTGCGCGCGGAAGAACAGCTCGAATCCATTTGCGAATATATCCGCAATACTTATCCGAACATTCCCATCGTGCTCGACGCCAAGCGCGGCGATATCGGCAGCACCGCCGAGCAATATGCACGCGAAGCCTTCGAGCGTTACAACGCGGATGCCGTCACCGTGAATCCTTACATGGGCTACGACTCGGTGGCGCCCTATCTTGAATGGAAGGATCGCGGCGTGATCGTGCTGTGCCGCACCTCCAATCCCGGCGGTTCCGACCTGCAGTTCCTGGAATCTGGCGGCAAGCCGATCTACCAGCATGTGGCGCAGCTGGTGTCGGAGAAGTGGAATACGAATGGACAATGCGGCCTGGTGGTCGGCGCAACCTTCCCGGAAGAACTGGCGCAGGTGCGGAAGATCGTGGGAGACATGCCCTTGCTGGTGCCGGGCATCGGCGCGCAGGGTGGGGATGTGCCTTCGACGGTGAAGGCGGGGCGCACCGCAAACGGTAGCGGCATGATGATCAATTCCTCGCGCGCCATCCTCTATGCGAAGCCCGACGACAAGGCGGGCGAGGATTTCGCGCAAGCGGCACGCCGGGTGGCACTGGAAACGCGCGACGCGATCAACCGCGCACGCGCCTGATCACCCCCCCGGACGGCGCAAGGCATCAGGCTTCCAGGAAGCGCAGCAAGCCTTTCAATGCATGCACGACGGTCTGCTGGCGCACCGCCTGGCGGTCGCCGGAGAAGACGAGGCGTTCGGTGTGCGTCTGGTGTTCCTTTGCCCAGCCGAAGCAGACAGTGCCCACAGGCTTGCCGGGCACCGCACCGCCGGGGCCGGCAATGCCGGTGGTCGAGAGCGCGATATGCGCATTGCTGTTGGCAAGCGCACCTTCCGCCATCGCGCCTGCAACTTCCTCGCTGACGGTGCCGAACTGCGCAATCATTGCGGCTGGCACATCGAGCAGTTCCGTCTTGGAGGCGTTCGAATAGGTGACGAAGCCGCAATCGAACCATTCGGACGATCCGGCAATCTCGGTAATGGCATGGCTTGCGCCGCCACCGGTGCACGACTCCGCTGTCGCCAACAGCAAACCCTTTGCCTGGAGCACGCGTCCCACGCGCTCCGCCAGTTCAATGATTTCGCTCATTTCCCTTGCACTCCTCGATGGTTGTCGTGATGCGCTGCAATAGCATGGCAACCGCCGCCGCCGCGCATACGCGATAACTTTACCACCGGGATAGGCGGTTTTCTTGCGCTATTTTCATCTGTCGTCACGGCGTGCCAGGCGAGCGCGCCAGCTTGGGCGGATCGTTCAGCGAGTATTTCTCCAGCAAGCGGCGATATTCCGCTGAACCGATGAATTGCCGGAGCTGCTGATCGAAGCGGTCGCGCAATTCAGCCAGGCCGCGCTTCTTCGGAAAGGCGATGTAGCTCGCCACGGTTTCCACCGGCACCGGCAGCCGGACGATGCGGCCGGCGTATTGCTGCAGCGCCGGCAATTCCAGTGTGAAGGATGCGGTGTGGTCATTGCTGGGCGCGACGTCGACGCGGCCGAGCGCCAGCTTCAGGAAATTCTGCTCTATCGTCGGCGCATCGTCGATCGTCAGGCGGGACCGCACTTCCTCGAACTTCGGTCCGTAATTTACTTTGTGCGCAGTGCCGACGCGCAGGTTTGCCAGTGACGCAAGATTGCCATCGAAGCCGACAGTCAAGTCCTTGCGCGCATACA
>DASVLM010000408.1:0-1578 GCA_036384875.1 Noviherbaspirillum sp. | reverse complement strand
GTGCGGGCGTGGAATTCCGCACGCACTTCATGAACCACCAGTCGCGCGAGGCGATCGCCCGGCTCGGCGCCAAACAGGACGGCATCTTGCGCAACCATGTGCTGGTGCCCGGCGTGGGCCACCGCGACACCGTGGTGTTTTCCATCATCGACCACGAATGGCCGACAGTGAAGCATCACTTGCGCTATAAACTGGACCGCTGACCATGCTCATCGATTTCTTCTTCACGTTGAAAGACGCCAAGATTCCGGTTTCGATCAAGGAATTCCTGATCCTGCTCGAAGCGATGAAGAAGAACGTCACCGGGCCGTCGCTCGACGATTTCTATTTCCTCTCGCGCATGACCCTGGTCAAGGACGAGGCGCATTACGACAAGTTCGACAAGGCCTTCGGCCTCTATTTCAAGGGCATCGAAACGGTATTCGACAAAAGCGCCGAAATCCCGCTCGATTGGCTGATGCAGCGCATGAAGCGCGAACTCTCGGCCGAGGAAATCGCCAAGCTCGAAAAATTCGGCTACGACAAGCTGATGGACCGCTTGAAAGAGCTGATGGAAGAGCAGAAGGAACGCCACGAAGGCGGCAACAAGTGGATAGGCACGGGTGGCACCTCGCCCTTCGGCAATGGCGGACAAAACCCCGAAGGCATACGCATAGGCGGCAAGGGTGGCAACCGCACTGCGGTCAAGGTATGGGAAGCGCGCAGCTACCGCGACTACGACGACGAGCGCGAACTCGGCACGCGCAACATCAAGGTGGCCCTGCGCCGCCTGCGCAAGTTCGCTCGCGAAGGCCACGACGAGGAATTGGCGCTCGACGACACCATTCGCGCCACGGCCAACAACGCCGGCTGGCTCGACATCAAGATGCAGCCCGAACGCAAGAACAACATCAAGGTCTTGATGCTGCTCGATGTGGGCGGCACCATGGATGACCATATCGCCCGCACCGAAGAACTGTTTTCAGCCGCCAAGACCGAATTCAAGAACATGGAGTTCTTTTACTTCCACAACTGCGTCTACGACTACCTGTGGAAGAACAACCGCCGCCGCCACGCCGAGCGCTTCCCCACCTGGGACATCCTGCGCAAATACACGCCGGACACCAAGCTGATCTTCGTCGGCGACGCGACGATGAGCCCCTACGAAATCCTGCAACCGGGCGGCTCGGTCGAATATAACAACGAAGAAGCCGGCGCGGAATGGCTGCAACGCTTCACCAAGACCTTTCCCAAGTTCATCTGGCTCAATCCCGAGCCCGAGGGGCTGTGGCAGTACCGCCAATCGATTGCGGTGATACGGCAGCTTATGAATAACCGGATGTTTCCGGTGACGATAGAGGGCTTGGAGCGAGGGATGCGGTTGTTGAGCAAATGATGATTCTCGCATTGTCCTACGCGGGAAAAATTGTTTTATCTCTCATCTCGTCAATCCATACCCTAAGGCGGAAGAGCGCAGCCAGTATCTTTGCTGTTTCAATTTCGTGGAGCATTCGGTAGAGATTCCCTTCCTTACTGAATGCCGCATCAATCTTATTACCCCACGCCTCCAACTCAGCCAAGTCCACACCGATCGACGCA
>DASVLM010000407.1:0-2355 GCA_036384875.1 Noviherbaspirillum sp. | reverse complement strand
ACGGATTTACCGGCGACGTCAAGATCCTGACTTCCTGCCCGTCCTGCCTGCAGGGCCTGAATCGCTACAACGAGGATTCGGATACGACGGCGGATTACATCGTGATCGAGATGGCCAAGCACCTGCTCGGCGAAAACTGGCTGCCGGATTACGTGGCACGCGCCAACAACGGCGGCATCGAACGCGTACTGGTGTAAGAAGCGGACGTAAAGACGACATGGCAAAACAACCTGCGTGCGAACTCTGCATCCAGCCCGGCGGCGAAGTCATCTACCGGGACGACAACTATCGCATCGTGCTGGTGGACGACGAGCGCTATCCCGGCTTCTGCCGCGTGATCTGGAATGAGCACGTGCAGGAAATGACCGACCTGCCGTCTGCGTCGCGCGCCATCCTCATCGCCGCTGTCTGGCAGGTCGAGGAAGCGGTGCGCGAGGTGATGCAGCCGCACAAGGTCAATGTCGCCAGCCTCGGCAACGTGGTTCCGCATGTCCATTGGCACGTGATTCCGCGTTACGAGGACGACGCGCATTTCCCCAACCCGATCTGGGGCGAGGTGCGGCGCACGCCGTCCTCGCATGACATCGCCAAGCGCCAAGCCTTGCTGCCGAGGCTGCGCGACGCCATCCTCGATCGTTTCGAAGGCTCGCTGCTGTGACCATGGAATCGAAGAAGACGCCTACCGCACTGACGGTGCACAAGCAGTCCCGCACGCTGGAAATCGCCTTCGATTCCGGCGAAACCTTCGAGTTGCCCTTCGAGCTCCTGCGCGTATATTCGCCGTCGGCGGAAGTGCGCGGCCACGGCCAAGGGCAGGAAGTTTTGCAGACCGGCAAGCGCGATGCGCTCATCACGCAGATCGAGCCGGTCGGGCACTATGCCGTGCAACTGCACTTCGCCGACGGTCACAATTCCGGCATCTATACCTGGGATTACCTCTACAACCTCGGTGCCAGCCAGGCGCAATTGTGGGAGGAGTACCTGCAACGCCTGGAAGCAGCCGGCTTTACCCGCGAAACCGGGCGCGACGCACCCATGGTCGCCGAGAACGGTGGCCATTCCTGCGGCCATCACCATTGAGCTTGCCGCCTTGCTTGATACCGGGCAAGGATTCCATCGCCATCTTTCCGCCGCGCGGGAACGCCTGCGGGTGCGGCCGGTCTGCACTTGTATAATGCGCGCAGACATTACAGGGCAATCGCCATGACAAACACCACGCATTTCGGCTATCAAACCGTTCCTGAAGAAGAGAAGGCGCACAAGGTCGCCGAAGTCTTCCATTCCGTTGCAGCCAAGTACGACGTGATGAACGACCTCATGTCCGCCGGCCTGCACCGCTTGTGGAAGACCTTCACCATCGCGCAGGCAGGTGTGCGCCCCGGTTTCAAGGTGCTCGATATCGCAGGCGGCACGGGCGATCTCGCCAAGGCCTTCGCCAAGCAGGCCGGTCCGAGCGGCGAAGTCTGGCTGACCGACATCAACGAATCGATGCTGCGCGTCGGCCGCGACCGTCTCTTGAATCATGGCATCCTGACCCCCACCTTGCTGTGCGACGCGGAAAAGCTGCCGTTCCCCACCGATTATTTCGATCGCGTGACAGTGGCTTTCGGGTTGCGCAACATGACGCACAAGGATGCCGCGCTGGCGGAAATGCGGCGCGTGCTCAAGCCGGGCGGCAAACTGCTGGTACTGGAATTTTCCAAGGTTTGGGAGCCACTGCAGAAGCCGTACGACGTGTATTCCTTCTCGGTCCTGCCCTGGCTCGGCAAGCGCATCGCCAACGATTCGGAAAGCTACCGCTATCTGGCGGAGTCGATCCGTATGCATCCGGACCAGGAAACGCTGAAGGGCATGATGCAGGAGGCAGGCCTGGAGCGCGTCGAATACTTCAATCTGACTGCCGGTGTGGCCGCGCTGCATACCGGCATCAAGCTGTAGGAACCATCATGAAACGGCTTTTGTTCACCTTTCTCGTCGCATTGAGCGCCACGCTGCTCGTCGCCACCGATGCCGATGCAAAAAGGCTTGGCGGCGGCGGTTCGTTCGGACGCCGGTCACCGAGCTACAGCCGCCAGGCGGCGCCGACACAGCAATACAGCCGTCCCAGCCAGGCGCAACCCGCCACGCCGCCGGCAAGCCCACAGCCGGTTGCTCCCCGGCCCGCCAGCCCGTGGCGCAACATCCTCGGCGGCGCGCTGCTCGGCCTCGGCCTGGGTGCCTTGTTCTCGCATTTCGGACTCGGCGGCGCATTCGGCAGCATTCTCGGCACCATCCTGATGTTCGGCTTGCTGCTGATGGCGATCATGTTCCTGATGCGCCTATTCCGTGGCAACAGCGGGCAGGACCGGCAGGAAG
>DASVLM010000406.1:0-2495 GCA_036384875.1 Noviherbaspirillum sp. | reverse complement strand
GGGCAAGGGAATCATCATGATTTCCTCGGAGATGCCCGAACTGCTCGGCATGTGCGACCGCATTTGCGTAATGAATGAAGGCGCTTTCGTCGGTGAGTTTGCCGCCGCCGAAGCGACGCAGGAAAAGATTATGAGATCAATCATGAAGGACGGAGGACACTGACATGGCGGCGACCAATGAGATCCCCGGCGTCGCAAAGGCGCCGGAAACCCAGGGAAAGCAATACAGCGGTTTCCTGAAAAACAACATCCGCGAGTACGGCATGCTGCTGTCGCTCGTGGCGATCATGGTGTTCTTCCAGTTCATGACGGACGGCACCCTGATGGAGCCGCTGAACCTGACGAACCTGGTGCTGCAGAACAGCTACATCGTCATCATGGCGCTGGGTATGCTGCTGGTGATCGTTGCCGGCCACATCGACCTCTCGGTCGGGTCGGTCGCCGGCTTCATCGGCGCGCTGGCGGCGGTGCTGATGGTGGAACATCATCTGCATCCGATTCTCGCGGTGCTTGCCTGCATCGTGGCCGGCGGCATCATCGGCGCGGCTCAGGGTTACTTCGTTGCCTTCTTCCGCATCCCCTCCTTCATCGTCACGCTGGCGGGCATGCTGGTGTTCAAGGGACTGGCGCTGGCGCTCCTGCAGGGTCAGTCGGTCGGCCCCTTCCCCGGCAAATTCCAGCTGCTCAGCTCCGGCTTCATCCCCGATGTCTTCGCCGGCGAAAACCTGCGCCTGACCTCGGTGCTGGTCGGCGTGGCAGTGGCCGCCGTGCTGCTGTACGTGAAGATGCGGGCACGCGCGATCCAGGCCAGGCACGGCATGGAAGACGAGCCGTTTCCCTTCTTCCTCGGCAAGAACCTGCTGTTTGCCGCCGCCATCGTCGCCTTCAGCTGGATGCTGGCTTCCTACAAGGGCCTGCCCAACGTGCTGGTCGTCATGTTCGTTCTGATGGTGCTCTACACCTTCGTCACCAACCGCACCACCACCGGCCGCCGCATCTATGCAGTGGGCGGCAATGAAAAGGCAGCCAAGCTCTCCGGCATCAAGACCGAGCGCGTCACCTTTTACACCTTCATCAACATGGGCGTGCTGGCCGGGCTCGCCGGCCTGATCTTCGCCGCGCGCCTGAACACCGCGACGCCGAAGGCTGGTCTTGGCTTCGAGCTGGACGTGATCGCGGCCTGCTTCATCGGCGGCGCGTCGGCTTCCGGCGGTGTCGGCAAGGTGATGGGCGCTGTCATCGGCGCCTTCGTAATGGGCGTGATGAACAACGGCATGTCCATCATGGGCATCGGCATCGATTACCAGCAAGTGATCAAGGGCCTGGTGCTGCTGGCAGCGGTGTTCTTCGACGTCTACAACAAGGACAAGTAAGGCAATGCCGTCGCAAGCAAAAACCGCTCAAGCGGCACTGCTGGCGCTCGACTGGGGCACGTCCTCGCTGCGTGCCTACCTGCTGAGTGCCGACGGCAGCATCCTCGATGTGCGCCATGCCGGCTGGGGCATCATGCGCCTGCCGGAAGGCGGTTTCGCCGGCGCGCTGGAATCATTGTGCGGCGACTGGCTGGATGCAAATCCGCAACTGCCGATGATCGCATCCGGCATGGTGGGCAGCGCGCAAGGATGGCGGGAAGTGCCCTATGCCGCCGCGCCGGCTTCGCCCGATGCACTGGCAAAGGGATTGCGTGAAGTACAAGGGCCGCGCGGCAAACTGGTTTACATCGTTCCCGGTGTATTGCAGGAAGGCCGCAAACCCAACGTGATGCGCGGCGAGGAAACACAGGTATTCGGTGCGCTGTCGCTGGCGCCGAACTTGTTCGGCAACGCACTGGAGGGTGTGATCGTACTGCCTGGCACGCATTCGAAATGGGTGCATGTGCGCGAAGGCCGCATCGAAGCCTTCCTCACCTTCATGACCGGCGAACTGTTCGACGTGCTGCGCAAGCATTCGATACTCGGACGGCTGATGCAGGAAGACAGTGCCGGCGACATGAAAGCATTCGAACTCGGCCTGCTGGAAGCGGCGGACGAGGAACGGAGCGCGTTGCTGTCCTCGTTGTTTTCCGTACGCACGCTCGGCCTCACGCAGCGCCTGCACCCGCCGCAACTCGGCGACTACCTTTCCGGCCTGCTCATCGGCCATGAAATCAGGGAGGCGCAGCATCTCTTTGCCGCGCATCTCGACGAACAACCCATTGCACTGATCGGCGCGGAAGAACTGTGCCGGCGCTACGCGATGGCGCTGTCCCGCTTCGGCCTCGCGGTGCACGGCAAGGACTTCACCGACGCCACCGCCGCCGGCCTGTGGCAGATCGCCTGCAGCGCCGGACTCGTCGCCAAGGAACATGCAGCATGCTGAACGCTTATCTATCGAACCTGCCCCTCATCGCGATCCTGCGCGGCATTACTCCCGGTGAAGCGGAAGCAGTGGGCAAAGCGCTGCACGCAGCGGGATTCCGCTGCATCGAAGTGCCGCTGAACTCGCCGCAACCGTTC
>DASVLM010000405.1:0-6371 GCA_036384875.1 Noviherbaspirillum sp. | reverse complement strand
CCATCTTCGACAGAGCAAGGCCGACTTTCGCATCCTGGGCAAACCCATGCAAAGTTGGCTCACCAATATGCCCAAGGGTATGCTCCTCAAGTCGGCAGGATTTGCATCCAGCCTCGATGATCCCGGCAATACGTTCCCCTTGCGCCGATACTGCAAGGAGAACGGCCTTCCCTATGAAGACATCGATTTTCCGGTTCCTCTCGAAACGTTCTGCGCATACGCGATGGAGTTCCAGGAACGCTTCGTTCCCAATGTAGAGGACGGCAATGTCGTTGCGATCAAGCAGCTTGGCGACGAATTCGAATTGCAAATGGAAAGCGGCGGCGTGATCATGGCGCACAACGTCGTGGTGGCGGTCGGGCTGAACAACTTCCGCCATGTGCCGGCCGAGCTGGCGCATCTGCCGAAGGAATATTTGTCGCATAGCGCCGACCATCACGATCTCCGTGCATTCAAGGGAAAGGACGTACTGGTGATTGGAAGCGGTTCGTCCGCGACCGATATCGCCATCCTGCTGCATGAGAAGTTCGGCAATGTCCGCCTCATCGCACGTCAGGCCAGAATCGATTTCGGTGAGCGTTGGGGCAATGCATCACTGCCTTTCCTGCAGCGCATACGCCAGCCGATATCGGGTATCGGTCCGGGTTTGAGAAGCTTTCTATGGGCTGAAGCGCCTTGGCTATACCGGCATTTCTCCGATCAATTCCGGATCGCGACTGCAAGAAATTTCCTCGGCCCGTCCGGCGGGTGGTTCATGAAAGAACGGGCGCGAAACCTGCCTGTCCTGCTTGGCCGCAAAGTGACCAAGGCAAGGATTGTCAGCGGCGGCCGCGTGCAACTGACGCTCTCGGACCAGGAAGGTAACGTAAGCCTCGTACAGGCGGACCACGTGATCGCCGCCACAGGCTACAAGATCGACGTTGCGCGCATTCCTTTCCTGGCCAGGGCTATTCACGACCGGCTGGACCTGATAGGTGATGCGCCGCGGCTTTCAGCTCAATTCGAGTCTTCCGTCCCTGGCTTGTATTTCGCCGGGCCGATTGCCGCGACGACCTTCGGCCCGGTGATGCGGTTCATGGCGGGGGCCGGATTCACTGCCAAGCGAATAAGCACCCACCTCGCAAAGAGCATGGAACGCAAGAGAGGTTCGCGCGGATGGAAGGGAACGGAAACACGGACACCCTATCACGGCTGAGACGTCTGGCATCCCGCAGTTCGATGCGCTTCGGGTTGCCATCCTCGTCCGTGCTCCGGCCGCTGCTATTGGCGCTCGGGGGATTTGCCGTGTTGAAAACAGGTGGGTAGTCTGCAATGGCTTTTGCAAAAAACTTCCTCGTCCTGGGCAAGCACAGGACGCTGATCGTCCAGGCGATGCTGGCAATTCACGCGGCCACCGATGCCGTGTGCGTCGTGATTTGTCCAAAGGAAACGCGTTACCTACGGCTGACGAACATGTGCACACGACATTGGTTCGCCGAACTGGATGGAAGCGATGACGACAGGGTCGTCGATATCATCAATCGGTGCGCGGAATCCATGCCCGGCCTGGAGCTGGTTCCCTCCGACTGCCCCAGCGCCAGGCTTGCCAATCGCTTGCGTGCGCGCCTGCATGCGCACGTTGCCAGGATTCCCGACGATGCCATGCTCGACCTCTTCGACAACAAATGGCGCTTCCACCAGTTTTGCAAGGAACGCGGATTGAACGTGCCGGCGACGAAGCTGGTGGCATCCAAGGAGGACCTGGACTTCGCCTCGACGGCGCAGGAAATCGGATTGCCGTTCATCGTCAAGCCGCTCGACCAGCACGGCTCGGCCGGCGTGTGCGTCATTTCCAGCGAACAGGGATATCGTGAACGCATCCTGGACGATGAGGCCTACCGATTTTCTCCCTTGCTCGTGCAGCGTTACATCCGCGGCATCGATATTGGACTGAATCTGCTGTCCATCGGGGGGAAGGTCCAGGCAATTGCCGTGCAGCGGCGCGATTATCCGCAAAACGAGGAGGCGAGGATACGGTTCTTGCCGAACGAGTATTTGCGCAATGCCGCATTCGTCATTTGTGCCGATAGCTGTTACGACGGCGTGATGAATGTCGATGCGCGGATAGAGGAGCGCACGGGATTGGCGTATCTGTTCGAGGTCAATCCTCGCTTCTGGGTCAGCCTGTCGGCCTCGGTATGGTGCGGACTGAACTTCGTGGCCGAGAACCTTGAGCGCGAACAGCAATCGGATGATGTCCGTTTACTGGAAGCCGGAACCGCGGATACCTTCTATCATCCCCTGTTCCGCCCGGCGCTCTGGCCTTATGTGCTTTTTCATACCGGCCGGCGCGGACGCATGGCGCGGTTGATGGCACGCGACATGTGCACCCTGGGAAGCCAGCTCAGGACGTTCTGGATCAAGGGTTTCGACAGAGTCCTGCCGCCGGGCGTGTCGTTACCCGTGTCTTCTGTCTGGGAAAATCGGCAACATTCCTGAATGACGGCATGCCTCGCCGACAAAATATCTATTGCTCCATCCTGATGCGTTGCAGAATGCAACAGTATTGTTCCAAAGGAGAACAATACTGTCTGTCGCATTCCTGTATCTACTCGCATTCCCCAGTAAAGCCCCATCTCGAACTCACGCGATGCGCGAATGCCAGCGGCGTCAATGAGTATTTGCGTGCCGGTATGCGGTCGTTTTGATTTTCATGATGCTTCCCCCTGAAACCGTCACCTCCGGCGGCTGCAATGGCAATTTCCGTTCCAGCCCGATTCAGCATCGCGCATGCGCGTGGCATGCAACTTGCAGAAAGAGACGCACGACAACATACCTATTGGGGAGACATTATGACCACGACCGCGCATCGACACGTGGGCGTCCGACGCCTTTATACATGCGCCATCGCCTTGCCGGCAGTGCTGGCGGCAAGCAGCGCATTCGCCCAGCAAGACAAGCCCGCAGACACCATCGTGGTTTCCGCCAACCGCATGGCGCAGACGCGTTTCGATGCCGCCGCATCCATCGATGCGGTGGAAGTCGATGCGCTGCATGCGGCATCGCCGCTGGTCAACCTGTCGGAACTGATGGGTACCGTGCCCGGCATCCAGGTGCGCGAGCGGCAGAACTATGCGCAGGATCTCCAATTGTCGGTGCGCGGCTTCGGCACGCGTTCGACCTTCGGCGTGCGCGGCGTGCGCATCCTCATCGACGGCATTCCGGCGTCCATGCCGGATGGGCAGGGGCAGGCTGCAACCGCGAGCCTGGCCTCGGCGAAGCGCATTGAAGTGCTGCGCGGCCCGGTGGCGCAGTTGTACGGCAATGCCGCCGGCGGCGTGGTGCAGGTGTTTACCAAGGAACCCCCATTCGGCCATACCGAGGTGAATGCATCCGCCGGCGCCGGCAGCTATGGCCAGCGCCAGCTTGAAGCCGGCATCGCGGGCGGCAGCGAGAACCTCGCCGGCCTGCTCGACGTGATGCATTACCAGACCGACGGTTATCGCGATCACAGTGCCACCGAGCGCACGCAGATCAACGGCAAGGCAGTATGGAAGCTGTCGGCCGACACCACGCTCACCGGTATCGTCAACAGCTTCAACCAGCCGCTGGCGCAAGACCCGCTCGGCCTGTCCCGTTCACAAATGGAACAGAATCCGCGACAGGTGGTGCCGGGAGCGCTTACTTTTGACACACGCAAGACCATCGAGAACCAGCAGGAAGGCTTGCTGCTGGAGCACAAGCTGGGCACCGCCGACACGCTCAACGCCCGCCTCTACACCGGCACGCGCAAGGTGATGCAGACCCTGTCCACCTCCGGCCTTCCGGCCACTTCCGCCGGCGGCGTGGTCGATTTGAACAACGATTTCCACGGCGCGGCGATGAGCTGGACGCATGCGATGAAGGCCAACGGCCTGCCGCTCAACTGGACGGTCGGCATCGACGGCGATGCGTTGCGGCAGTGGAGGCGCGGCTTCGTCAACAACAACGGCACTGCCGGCGCGGCACGGCGCGACGAGATCGATCGCGCATCGAATGTCGACCTCTTCGGCCAGATCGACTGGACCCTGCATCCGGAATGGAAGGCCAGCCTCGGCGTGCGTTCCAGCCGCGTGCGGCTCGCGGTCGAAGACCATTACGTGAATGCCTCCAGTCCCGACGACAGCGGCAGCGTGGAATACACCAACACCAGCCCGGTAGTCGGCCTGGTATGGAATGCACGCGACGACCTGAACGTGTATGCCAACCTCGGCCGCGGCTTCGAAACGCCGACGCTGACCGAAATCGCCTATCGTCCCGGCGCGACCGGCACCAATCTTTCCTTGCGTCCGTCGCGCAGCACACAGGGCGAGATCGGCGCCAAGTGGCGCAGCGGCCGGCATAGCGTGGATGTAGCGCTGTTCCAGTCGCGCAGCAGCGACGAGATCGTGCCCTTCACCAGCGACAACGGACGTTCGACCTTCCAGAATGTCGACCAGGTCGAGCGGCGCGGGATCGAAACCAGCTGGAAGGCGCAGTGGGGCAGGTTCACCACGCAAGCGGCCTACACGCTGCTCGACGCCACCTTCGGCAAGAGCTATGCCGGCGCCGGCGGCACGGTGGCTGCGGGCAACCGCCTGCCCGGCGCGCCGCAGCACAGCCTGTTCACCCAGGTCGATTACCGCCCGATGCAGGACATGACGCTCGGCGCCGAGATGCGCGTGGAAAGCAAGGTCTATGTGGACGACATGAACAGCGAAGCGGCGCCCGGCTATGCGGTGTTCAACCTGCGCGCTGCACAGGAGTTCCGTGCGGGCACGGCGAAGTGGGTAGTGTTCGGCCGCATCGACAATGTGCTCGACCGCAATTACGCGGGTTCGGTCATCGTCAACGAAAGCAACCGGCGCTTCTATGAACCGGCTGCCGGCCGCCGGCTGTTCGTCGGCCTGCGCACCAGCCTGTAATCAGGACCAGGATCAGAACCAGGAGGAGACATCATGAAGCCGACATCGATTGCAGCGGCTGCCGCTGCGCTCTGTACTGCCGCCGTCACCGCCACCGTATTCGCGGCGCCTTTCGCCTACGTGCCGAACGAAAAGTCGGGCACCGTCTCGGTCATCGACTGCGCCAGCGATGCCGTGGTCGATACCATCCAGACCGGCGGCAAGCCGCGCGGCATGGCGTTCGGCAAAGACGGCAAGCTGCTGTACGTGAGCGACCGGTCGAGCAATTCGCTGCTGGTGGTGGACCTCGCCACGCGCAAGACCAGCGGGCGCATCGCGCTGCAGGAATCGCCTGAGGGCGTGGGCATATCGCCGAACGGGGAATGGATCGTTGCCGCCAGCGAAATCAGCAACAGCGTCAACTTCGTTTCCACTGCCACGGGCAAGGTCGAGTTCAGCGTCACCACCAAGGGCAAGAACCCGGAGCACGCGGAGTTCAGTCCGGACGGCAAGTGGCTGTACGTGAGCGCGGAGGAGGCCGACTCGCTGGACATCGTCGATGTCGCCAGGCGTGAACAGGTCAATGCCATCACGCTCGGCCAGCGGCCGCGCGGCATCGGCTTCCTGCCCGACGGCAGCAAGGCTTACGTGGCGGCGGAGATCGCCGGCACCGTGTACGCGATCGACACCGCCGCGCAAAAGCTCCTCGCGAAGATCCCGGCCGGCACCTTCTCGAATGGCGTGACGGTGAACCCGGACGGCAAGACGGTGTACGTATCGAACGGCAAGGACGGCACGGTGAGCGTGATCGATACCGCGAGCGACAAGGTGACGGCCACCATCCCGGTCGGCAAGCGCCCGTGGAACATGGCGATCACGCCGGACGGCGGCAAGCTCTACGTGGCGAACGGCCGCAGCAATTCGGTCTCGGTGATCGACACCGCAACGAAGCAGAAGATCCGGGACGTCGCCGTCGGCGAGCTGCCCTGGGGCGTGGTGATCCAATGAAGCCGCATATGGACGGTGAGCGCTACAGCAAGCCGGCCATCGCCTTGCACTGGCTGATGGCGGTGCTGCTGATCGCGCAGGTGGGTATGGGCTGGTATATGGTCGATCTGCCGAAGAAGACGCCTGCCGTGGCGTTCTGGTACGGGCTGCACAAATCCTTCGGGCTGACAGTTTTCGCGCTGCTGATGGTGCGCATCTGGTGGCGCAGCCGCCACACGCCGCCGGAATACGAGGGGCACGATTCCGCCGTGCTGGCCCGTTCGGCGCGCGCCGCGCACTTCCTCTTGTATGCCTGCATGTTCGCCACGCCGGTGTGCGGCTACCTGTCGTCGGCCTTCGGCAAGCACGCGGTGAAGTTCTTCGGAATCGCGCTGCCGCAGCTGTTCCATGAGGATGCGACGCTGGTGACGCTGTTCCGCCAGATGCACTGGGCGTTTTCCTGGCTGATGGTGGTGCTGGTTG
>DASVLM010000404.1:0-4028 GCA_036384875.1 Noviherbaspirillum sp. | reverse complement strand
CCGGTGGAAGCCTTGAGCACAACATCATCCGACCATTGATAGGACAGTGCTGCCTTGGGCGATATGTAATTCTCGCTGCGCGATGCGTAGCGTGTATTGGCGGGATTGCCGGGACCGAAGGTCGTGAAGCCGTTCGACGCGGTCCAGTTTTCCAGCCGGGCGCCCAATACGGTCTTCCATTTCGGGTCGAAGGTCCAGCTGTCCTGGCCATACAGACTGCGCAATGCGGTCTTGCCGCCGACTTCGTTGGCCAGCGTGCCTGCCGCATCGGTTTGCCAGTTGCCGGCGATATTGGAGGTCAGGTAGTCCAGCTTGTAGCTGTCTTGCTGGACACCGAAATCGACGATGTGCGCACCCTTGATGCCTTCAGGACGCCAGGTGCCCTTGAATGCCAAGGTGTTCCAGCCGGTGCCGCTACCGTCGGCGATAGTGCCCGGCCCGCCGTTTGCCGCAGCCGGCAAGGTGTTTGCCGCCACGTTCTGGCGCTTGAGGTCCTTGTCGTAGTCATAGAGGCTGGCCGCGACTTCCCAATCCCAGACGCCCTTCGTGTGGCTCTTGAGCGACAGGCCATGCATGTAATGGGTCAGGCTCTCGTTGGTCAGCGCAAAGTCGCCGCCGGTGAGTGCCTGGCTGCCGCTGAATACCTGGCCATTGATGTTGACCGGGCCGCTATAGACCGGTTGACCGGAAGCGTCGCGCAAATATGAAGCCGGCCGCCCTTCCGAGGTGTTTTGCCACATGCCGAGCAGATAGCTCGCGCGGATTGTTGGGGTGACGTCGTAGGCTAGCTTGATCTTGGCATGGTCCTGGATGGTGTGGTATTCGGTACCGGTACCTAGAACATAAATGGGAGCATTGGCGGTGTTCTTGTCAGGTACGGCGCCGGTCACCGCCGTGCCGCCCGACCCGGCGGTACCATTGCTCACCAGACGGGTGGCAAAGGTCAAGGGCTGACCATGACTGTCGGTATGATTGAAATTCAGGAACCAGGACCAGTCGCCGCTCTTGTTCCCTACGGAAGCGCTCGTCTGCCAGGCATGGTAGGTGGCGTTGGTGTTGTACAGCTGGAACGGCTGCGATTCATAGCTCACTCCGGCATGGGCTTCGAATTGCTTCGGCATGCGCGTGACGTAATCCACCACCGCGCCGACGGAATTGCCGGGATAGGCTGCGGAAAACGGACCGTACATCACATCCACGCGGTCAATTTCCTCCGGCGTCACCATGCCCCAGCGCGGCGGAAAGCTCAAACCGCCAACGCCATTGCCGAGATAGTTGGACAAGAGAATGCCGTCTGCATACACGGCAGAACGTGCGCTGTTGCCGGTGCCTGAAGCGCGACTGGACAAAATGGCATGGTTATAGTCGCCGATATAGCGCTTGCGCACCAGCAGGCTGGGGAAATACTTGATCGCATCTTCACTGTCGGTAGCATTGATGTTTTGTTCGATTTCCTTGCGCGTCATGCTTTCCATCGTGGTCGGTATCTCGGTCGGCAAGGACGTCGGTCGGCCTCCATAAACGGTCACCGTGCCGAGAGATTTCGTGGGTATATCGGACGATTCTTGCGCGAAGGCACCAGCGGAAACTGCCGCCAGCAGCGCGGCAGTGAGAGGATGAAGTTTAAGTTTCATTATTATTCCCTGAGCAAATAAATTGGTTTGGATGGCCGGGCATTTGCGGCGTTGTCATTGCATTGAGCAAGAGCAGCTGTTCGGCGAGGCAGATAAATTGGTAGAGAAGACGATCCCGGTTGCGCGAGCGGACACGGCGTTGGCGTGAAACAAGTAGCCATACCAAACCGCCAGGGCGGTCAATGCCGCCACGGTAAAACAGCGCATCAGTAAAACGATCATCGTGACATTACGTACAGTGAAAATTTTGGTCGATCGCATGAGATATCCAATTGTTTGATGTGGTGCAGTCGTCAAGAGCCGTTGCTAAGAGGAATTTACTGATGTGCTTTCGTGCCCGCATCGGACAACGGTCGCACAACCGCTTTCACCTCGATGACCTCGCGCTTTTTTTCGGCGTTTTCGACGATCAGGGTTAAAGGGATCAAGTCGCCTTCTTTCACTTGCTGGTGCAAGCCGTTGAGCATGACGTGATAGCCGCCAGGCTTGAGCTCCACTGTCTTGCCTGCAGGCAGCGCCAGGTACGGGATGGGCCGCATTTTCATGACATTGTTGTTCATGGCCATTTGATGAATTTCGACGCTATCCGCTACCGGCGAGCGCACTTCGATCAACTGTGCATCTCCGGCAGAAACCAACTGCATGAATGCCCCGGTGGATTTTTGGATCGGCACCGTTGCACGGACCCAGGGATCCTTGACGCTGACTTGCGCCAAGGCGGTGATTGACAGCGCCAACAGCGGCGCGACGAGTAAACGCTTCATGACATTTCCTTCGCAAAAGAAAAGCAAAAACCGAAAAGCGCGGATAGACAGTGGCGGTCACATCAGATCAACCAAGCTGATGTAACCAAGCGTTTTCGGATGCAAGAATGTGCCGATTGATCTCATCGCCGAAAGCGATGGCAATCAGGCGACGAGCAATGGCGGGAGTTAGAGCGCGGGAGGTGCGCGCGAGTGCGCAGATGCCCAGACGAACAGCGGGCGTGGTGACTGGTAAAAGAGGGTTGGCTGCAGGCTATGGCCGCTCAGCAGCGGCAATTGAAAGCCGGCGCTCGGAGGCAGCCCGATTGAGCCGGCATGAGGGGAACAAAACGGGCAGTGCTCGAAATGCAGGTTTTTTTGCGCTGGCGTTGAAGTCTTGGAATCAGGACTATCGCCGAGTTTGATGAATTTGGCGCCATCCACGCTGCAAATCTCACCGAAAAAACCGGCTGTTTCCTTTGCTGCGGACAGCGCATGGGAGATCGACGGCGCGAGCGACGCCAGCAGGATCGCAAAACATGCGATCCATGCTGTAAATCGTTGCGCGCGCTGTCGGAAAATCATTCGGGAATTTTAACATGCCAGATGCGACCAATTCCTTTTCGTTTGCCGTTTTATCGGAGAGGAAATTCTCCGCGTTCTGATGCGCAGCTCGAAGGCATCAACCTGCGCGGCATGTTCGAGTTCCCGCTGGCGAAATAGGCGATGCGCATTTTGCACCAGCAGTCCAAGTTCTCCATCGCAGCAAGCTTGATGCGATGGCTCTGACGGCGCAATCGTACTTCTATGAACATTCTATTTGCAACAGTGTTGCAAATAAGGCTGTCGTGATTTACCATCTTTATTTGCAACTTAGTTGCATTTCGATGCGATGACGACACAAGCTGTTTTTCACCAAGCGGAGGAACGCATTCGGCGAACCGGTGCCCGGGTGACTGTGGCGCGGGTCCGGGTGCTGGCGTTCCTGCTGACGCAACAAGACGCGGAGCCCCATCATCAGATTGAAGTGGCGTTAGATCAATACGAAAGGATTGATCGCGTCACCTTGTACCGCACACTCGATTGGCTGGCTGAAGCCGGTTTGGTCCACAAGGTGGCGGGTGTGGATCGGGCTTGGCGCTTTCGCATCAACGAAAACGACATCGCGCATCATCAACATGCGCACTTCAAATGCAATCATTGCGCCAAAGTCATTTGCCTTGATGATGTTGGCGCTGGAAATTCGCTGCCTGCTCTACCTGACGGCTATCGCGGATTGGAAATTGAGTTGACCGTGAAAGGCTTGTGCGCGCAGTGCGCATGAGATCGAAAAAAATTTTGCCGGAAAATGCAACTGTGTTGCATTTGTGGGGGGCAATGAATTTCCGAGAATGGGATGGAAAAATTCCGCTGGCTGTGCAGACCGGTTTCATCGCACAGACACTCGACCACTTTATTGAAGCGGCAAGAAACAATCACCAAGAGGAGATCGCACATTGAACAAGATGATCGGAGTCGCCGATTATGCCGGCATGACGGCATCGGCTCTGTGCCTGCTGCACTGTCTGGGTACGCCGCTGCTGCTTTCGCTGTTTCCCTTGCTCGGGTTGACGCAAGAGGACGCGGCATTTCACCACACCATGGCCGTGGT
>DASVLM010000403.1:0-9602 GCA_036384875.1 Noviherbaspirillum sp. | reverse complement strand
GGCCCACTGCCCTCCCTGCAATAGCGCCAGACCATGCAAGTCCTGTCATAAAAGAGCAACAAGTGAGGAATCATGCCCAACACCAAACCCGTGGTACTGCCACCGGAAAAACGCCCGTCGCGGGCAGAAGCGGAAGATGCGGTACGCACCCTGATCCGCTGGGCCGGCGACGATCCTGAACGCGAAGGCCTGCTCGATACGCCGTCCCGCGTCGTGCGCTCGTATGAGGAATTTTTCGCAGGCTACAACGACGATCCGGCGCAAATTCTCGCGCGCACCTTTTCCGAGGTGGAGGGGTATGACGAGATCGTGGCGCTGACCGATATCCGCTTCGAGAGCCACTGCGAGCACCACATGGTGCCCATCATTGGCAAGGCCCATATTGCCTACCTGCCGAATCGCCGGGTGGTCGGCATTTCCAAGCTCGCGCGCCTGGTGGAGGTTTATGCCAAGCGGCTGCAGATCCAGGAAAAGATGACGGTGCAGATTGCCGATACCCTCAACGACATCCTGCAGCCCAATGGGGTCGCTGTCGTGATCGAGGCAGCGCATCAGTGCATGACCACGCGCGGCGTTCACAAGGACGGCGTTTCGATGGTGACGAGTCGCATGCTGGGCGTTTTCCGCGACAATCTTTCCACGCGTCAGGAATTCCTCGCCATGATAGGCCGTACCCGGGCCATCGAAGGCTGAAGTGCTGCGTGTTCTTGAGCAAGGACAATACACCGTCCTTGCGCAGGATTAACTTTCCGACAACGGTTTTGGCAATGGCGCATGCAGGGACATGCTGCGCCATCGCATCGAATTCAATCACGGGACGGCCATGCGTCTTTCTGCCTTTATCATCGAGCACCTTGACCAGATCGCCGCGGAGTGGGGCCGCTTCGCCGCGCCGGCGCAGCCTGCGCAAGAAGACGCAACGGACGCACCGCTGCATGATCATTCGCGCGACATCCTGCAGGCGATTGCGCAGGACGTCGAACGCGCCGGCAGCCATGAACCTGCGAACGCCTGCTCGGTTGAAACCGCGGCCGCTACCCACGGCGCCTTGCGCCACAGTGCAGGTTTCGACCTCGCGCAACTGACCGCCGAATTCCGCGCCTTGCGCAGTTGCGTGCTGCGCCTGTGGGGAGCGGAGCGGTTCGGTAACGAGCCGGACGCGTTCGAACAGGTCATGTGTTTCAACGACGCGATTGACCAGGCGCTGGCCGAAGCGGTGGAACGCTATGCAGCGGAAGTGGACCGCGCGCGCAACATGTTCCTCACCGTGCTCGGGCACGACTTGCGCACGCCGCTGGGTGCAATCTCGATCACCAGCCAGTACCTCGCGATGCCGATCGTGCCCGACACCAAGCGCCAGGACGCAGCGGCGCGCATCGAGCGCTGTACGACGACGCTCAATGCCTTGATCAAGGATGTGCTCGAATACACCCGTTCACGGCTGGGCAAGGGAATCAAGGTGTCGCGCAGGACGAGCGACATGGCGGAAATCTGCCGTACCGCTTGCGAAGACATCCGCGCCGTGCATGTGGATGCTTCCTTCCATTGCGACATCGCCGAATGCATCGAAGGCGACTACGACGGAATGCGCATGCACCAGGCAATCTGGAACCTGCTCAACAGCGGTGTGCAGCAGAGTGACCGCAAGCTGCCCGTCATCCTCAAGGCAGGCAGCACGGACAAACATGTCCGCATCCTGGTGAAGGCCAGCGGCCGGCCGCTGCCGATGGAAACGCTGCAATCGATGTTCGACCCGATGGCGCAGTTCGCCAATTCGCCTTCGGTGCACGATGATGTGAAGCCGAGCATCGAACTCGGCCTGTTCGTCGCGCGCGAGATCATTCGCGCGCATGGCGGTGATGTGACTGTCAGCAGCGATGCCGAAGGAACGACGGCATTCGAGGTGACGCTGCCGCGCAACACCACGCGATAACGCGATCTTTCAGCTCCTGTGTTCAGTGCATTAAAAGGAGGCCGGTTTCGGGCCTGCCTGGTTGCACAAGACAATGCATAAAACAAAACGGCCCGGGCTGCATGCTCCGGGCCGTTTGTTTTGGTAGTGCCGCTTGCGCTTACGGGTTGCGCTTCGCGATTTCGTTGCCCATGTAACCGCCGCCGATGGCGCCGGCGATCGTCGCCAGCGTGCGGCCATTGCCGCCGCCAACCTGGCTGCCGATCAAGCCGCCGACGACAGCACCGACGCCGATACCGACCGGGCTGTTCTGTGCAGTGTGCACGGGCGCAGGAGCGGGTTGGGTATATACCGGTGCAGCTTGCGGCGCGGCTGCCTGTGCGTACACCGTCGGTTGCGTGCGAACGGCGGTGTGGTGAACAACATGGTGATGCACCACAGGCTCGGCATCGCGTGCTGCAGGAGCAGCGTCGGCGACGGCGGGTGCCTGCGCTGGCATGGCGGCCGGTGCAGTTGCGCTCGCCAGCGGTTGCGGCTGCGCTTGCGGTACGCTGCCATGCGAAGTCGGCAGAATGCCAGTAATCGCAGCGGCGCCGAGCAGGCTTACCAGCATGACGGACGCGGCGGCACCGGCGACCAGGGGATGCATGCGTTGCGACGATTGGCTTGTTTCCATTTTTCTCTCCAGTTAAAAAGCGCTTGTTCAGCGTTAAGAATGTTAACGCCCGGAGCGCATGGAGAGGGACAGGAAAGGTGTTTCAAAAGTAAGCGCTTGTAACGTCCGCGACTGGTTCAATCTGACACAGGTCGAAGGCGCACTAGCGGCCGTATTTACGGTCGGACGGGATATGAATCAGTCCCCATCCAAGTTCACGGCGGATCTGCTTCGGGTCAGGCGGCGGGCGATGTTGTTCGACACCATCCTTGATCCACTTTCTTACCGCTTCCTTGTCGGGCTGTTTGCATTTGTTCATGGCATTTCCTTCGCAATTGAAGGCCCCTTGTTCCAGTTAACGTCTGGTTCAAGGAAATGTTGACCCTTCGATGACAAGCAGCAAATACGCATGCCGCACTGCCATCCGTCTTTCATGGCATAGTCAGCAAAAAACAGACCACCCGAAAAGGAACGGACATGACCAGACTCGCCATTGTGACAGGCGGCTCCAAAGGCCTTGGAGCCGCCCTGTGCGACCTTTACCTCGCGCGCGGATATGAAGTCGTGGAATTTTCGCGCAGCGGCACGACAGCGCATTCCATACAAGTCGACATGAGCAATCCGCTGGCGGCAGAGCAAGTGTTCACACGGGAATTCGCCAGGCTCGCCGCCCGGCAGCATGAGGAAATCGTTGCGATCAACAATGCGGCGACGCTTGCGCCTATCGGTCCCGTTTCCAGGAAAAACCCGGCCGATCTGATCTCGAATATGAACATCAACATCGTGTCGCAGGTGTTGTTCATGGCACAACTGATCTCGGCTTTCCAGCAACATGATTGCCGCAAGAGCATCGTCAATATTTCTTCCGGTGCAGCGGTGAATCCGTATGCGGGCTGGTCGCTCTACTGCATGTCGAAGGCCGGCACCGAAGCTTTCGTGCGCTCGACCGCCGTCGAGCAGGAGCGCGAGGCGCATCCGTTCCATCTGGTCAACGTCAGCCCCGGCGTGATCGATACCGAGATGCAAGGCAGCATACGTGCATCGAGTGTGGAAGATTTTCCATCGATCGATCGTTTCGTCAGCCTCAAGCAATCCGGCGCATTGCAAACGCCGCAACATGTCGCTTCGATCATTGCGCGTATCGTCGATGACAACTTTGCCAACGGTTCACGCGTGGAAGCGGCCCTCTACAAGTCAGCCTGATTCATTGCAGACCGGTCTTTGTTGAACGTTGCTGGTTGCCGCTGGTCTATGCCAAGCACCAATTACGGCAATCAACACGATAAAAGGACCAGGTTTGCAAGGTACCTATAACCACTTTCTTGTAGTTCTCTCCATCCTCGTTGCAACACTGACAGGTTATTGCACGCTGGAATTCAGTGCCCGCACCAGAACCGCATTGCGTCCGCGCAAGCGTGCGTGGCTTGTGGCCGGAGCGATCGCAGCGGGCACCGGCATATGGTCGATGCACTTCATCGGCATGCTGGCATTCCGCCTGCCCATTCCGCTTGGCTATAGCCGCGGGCTCACCCTCCTCTCGTGGGCATTGCCTGTTGTTTCAGCAGGCGGCGCACTTGCGCTGGTACAGCGCTCCACCATCAAGCGATGGCAATGGATGCTGGCCGCAACCCTGATGGGCGCAGCCATAGCAGGCATGCATTATCTCGGCATGGCCGCGATGCAGATGTCGCCGCCGATTCATTACAACATGTCGCTCGTCGTCATCTCGATTGCTATCGCAATCGGCTTGAGCGGCGTGGCGTTGTGGAGCATGCGCCATGCGATCGAATTCGACCGGGACGCCGGCCTCATGCGCAAGACCACCGTGGCGGTCATTCTCGGCGGTGCGATTGCGCTTATGCACTACACCGGCATGTGGGCGGCGCACTTTCCAGACAATGCCATTTGCGGCGCAGCGAACGAATTGAACGAAGGCTGGCTGCCGCTGGTGGTCGGCACCAGTTCTGTGCTGCTCCTGCTCGGCACAACGCTGGTGGTCTATCTCGATCGAAGGCGGGCGGAGCACCTGCGTCTGTCCGAAACGGATGCGTTGACAGGCTTGAAGAACCGGCACTTCCTGCATACCCGCCTGCCCGGCCTGGTGAGCAATGCACAGGAGTCCGGCACCAGCTTCCATCTGGCCTTCGTCGATCTCGACGGTTTCAAGCTTGTCAACGACACCATGGGCCACGAGATCGGCGACAAGGTGCTGGTGATCGCCGCGCGCCGTATCTGCGATTGCCTGCGCGACAAGGACGTGGTGGCGCGCGTGGGCGGCGATGAATTCGTCGTGATGATCTTCGGTGCGGATGAAGCACAACTGGAATGCATCATGCAGCGCATCGTGCTCTCGATCCAGCAGCCGATGCATGTCGATGCCGAAACGATACGCATCTCCGCCTCCGCCGGCGTGGCACGCCATTTCACCGGCCAGGAACCGGAACCGCTCCTGGTGCGTGCCGACATGGCGATGTACCACGCCAAACGCGAAGGCAAGAATACCTGGAAGCGATTTACCGAAAGCATGGACGAAGAGCGGTTGCATGCGGCGGAAATGCATCGTGGCCTGCAGCGCGCGTTCGAACGCAGCGAATTCCGCCTGTTCTACCAGCCCAAGTATGCGGCAGGCACGCGCGAGATCGTCGGCGTCGAAGCGCTGGTGCGCTGGATCGACCCCGACAAGGGCATACGCCTGCCGGGAGACTTCATTACCGTGGCCGAACGCACCGGCCTGATCGTGGCGCTGGGCGACTGGGTGTTGAACGAAGCCTGCCGCCAGATCCGCGAGTGGAAACGGCGCGGCTGGGTGATTCCGGTGTCGGTCAATGTTTCCGCATTGCAGATGCGCGGACAGGAAATCACCTCGAAGGTACTCGATACCCTGGACAAGCATCAGATCGGCGCCGAATCGCTCACGCTGGAAATCACCGAATCGGTCGCGATTGCCGACCCCGACCAGGCGATGCAGGTGTTCAACACGCTGCGCCATTGCGGGGTATCGATTTCGATCGACGATTTCGGCACCGGCTATTCCAGCCTGGCCTACCTGCGCAACTTCCCCGCTGCCGAAATCAAGATCGACCGTGCCTTCGTGCGCGACATCGCAAAGGACAGGCAGGCGCTGGAACTGGTGCGCGCCATCGTTACCATGGGCCACGCGCTGGGCATGCTGGTGGTGGCCGAAGGCGTGGAAGATGAAAAAACGACCGCGCTACTGGAAGACCTGCATTGCGATGTGCTGCAGGGTTATCACCTTGGCATGCCGATGAAGGCAGAGGATCTGAACGAATTGCTGGCGCAGGAAAGGTAACCCTTTTCGCGACTGCTCATGCCAAAGGCAATTTATAGGCGAGGCGTTGTGCTGGATTGGGCCACAAGCCCGCGGGCCGATGCAGCATGACCAGGACCATTGCCAGCCCAAGCAGCAGTTGCCGCAGCACTTCGGATTCGAGCACCACATGTCCGAACAACTGCCGCTGCAAGGGCTCCACCACGTGACGCAGGATTTCAGGCAGCGCCGCCAGCATCGCGCTGCCCAGCACCACGCCGGGAACATGGCCCATGCCGCCCAGGACCACCATGGAAAGCACGGCAACCGATTCGTTCAGGGAAAACGATTCCGGCGATATGTATCCCTGGAATGCCGCGAACATTGCTCCCGCCACTCCGCCAAAGGAAGCGCCTAGCGCGAACGCGAGCAGCTTGACGTTGCGCGTATTGATGCCCATTGCCTTGGCGGCGACTTCATCTTCCCGAATCGCCATGAAGGCGCGGCCGAGGCGCGAGTCTTGCAAGCGGAGGGACACGACGATGATTGCTGTGCACAGCAGCAGGAACAGGAAGTAATAGGCATTGACCGACGGCACCGCGAGCCCAGCGATATTGACTATCGCGCCCGCTCCCGGCTCGCCTGCGAGCGACACGCCAAAGACCCGGATCGGGTCGATCATGTTGATGCCTTTCGGCCCATCGGTGATGTTCACCGGCGCATTCAGGTTGATGATGAAGATGCGAATGATTTCGCCAAAGCCGAGGGTCACGACAGCCAGGTAATCGCCGCGCAACTTCAGCGTGGGCGCGCCGAGCAAGGCGCCGAACAACGCCGCCAGCGCCGCGCCCAGCGGCACAATGAACCACACCGATAAATGGATGCCGCTGCGCGCAATCTCGGGCCCGAGCGCCCAGAGCAATGCGTTGCCTATCAACGGATAGGTGTTGATGATGGATTCGAGCACCACGGCAAATTGCGGCGAGGCCAGCAGGCCCGTCATGTAGGCGCCGACGGCATAGAACGCGATATAGCCCAGGTCGAGCAGGCCGGCAAAGCCGACCACGATGTTCAAGCCCAGCGCCAGCATGATGTACAGCAGCACCATGTCCATGATGCGCACCCACGAGTTGCCGAAGTGGGAGGCGATGAACGGGAACAGCACCAACGCCGTTGCAAGCATCACCATGCGGAGGCGGGTTGCATGCGAGGCTGTATTCAGATTTTTGAGCGTGCTGGGAGCGAGAGCGGTACCGATGGCCTGGACAGTCATGGAAGGGCTGTTTTATCGATGGCAAATGCCATGCATCCTAGACACCAGGCAGATCGGCCGCTATCAGGATCTTGCTCGATTGTGTTGCCTGAGTGGAACCGAGTCACTTGCCAGCGGCGGTTACATGCAGCCGCTTGTGACGGAACTGAGAAGGCGTCATCCCGAAGAACTCGCGGAAACTGGACGTAAAGTGGCTATGGTGTGCAAACCCCGCCTCCAGTGCAATGCCGGTCAGGTCTGAACTATCCGCGCGCATCGCGGCCAATGCCTTGCCGACGCGCGTGCGAATCAGGTACTGGTGTATCGGCACACCCACTTCCTCTCGGAATACCCGTGCCAGGTGGTATGGCGAAACTGCCGCTTCGCGAGCCAGCGCACTCAATGTCCACTCCCGTGCAGGATGCAGCGAGATCAATTCCTTCACAGTCTCGGCCTGCAACTGCCTGCGAGACCTGGTCGATGCATGCCTCGCACCATCTTTACGTCCGCTGTCATTGTGCGCCGCGCGAATCGATGCCGAAAACAGCGATACCGAAATCTCCTCTATCGCCAATGCGTCAGCGGCACCTCGCTTCAAGTGAGCTTGCAGCAGTTCCCTTTGAAGTACGGCAGCAGGCGACAGCAAACAATGCCGGTCGATGCAGCCGGAAGACAATTCCTCCGTGCCGGCCGTATCAGCCAGCAGGTTTGCCAATGCCGGTTTCGACAATTGCAGGACCAGGCAATCATCGCCTATGCCGCCGGGAAAACTGATGCGATAGGGTTGTCCATGGTTGAAGAACAATCCATGGTTGGGGTTGGCGACAAAGTGATGCTTCGGACTGTCGTGCCGGGCAAAGAGACCGGCGACCGGGAGCAACAACAGATCGGCCCGCGCGTGCTCGAGTTCGCTCAGCGGCAAGGCAGAAGGGCGGGCAACCGCGTAGCGTATGGTGAGGAGTTCGCTGTCGAACAGGGTCTGGTGCGCTAGCAGCATGGGGGCGATGTGCCGGATGCACAGCTTGCAGTGCTGTGCTGGCTGGTCCGGAAATAACCGGTTTCCGAATAAATAGCAGAATAATTGAATTCAAACTGAATTTGATTTCAAATAATCGCGATAATCCGAACAATAGTCTGCTCACGCCATTTGCCGGGGGTGCGGCGCACACTCCCCCATTGCTGCGATGCGAAGAATGCCTGCCGTGCTGAGAACGGCAGGCGGCAGCACTATCTGGCCAGTTCCGCCAGTTTGCCCTTCACGTTCGCCCACTGCAGCGCATCGGCCGGCGCGTCCTTGCGGTCATAGATCGGTTCCCACGCAGCCGCAAGTTCACGATTGAGCACGATGAAGCCGCGCTGGTCTTCCGGCAGCTCTTCCTCCTGGTAGATCGCCTTCACCGGGCAGGCCGGCACACAGAGCGCGCAGTCGATGCAATCGTCCGGCGAAATCACGAGGAAGTTCGGCCCTTCGCGGAAGGCGTCGGCGGGGCAGACCTCGACGCAATCGGTGTGCTTGCAGCGGATGCAGCCTTCAGTGACGACGTAGGTCATTTCCCCTCCTCTTCCGGCGCAACGCCGAGCGCAACCAGGAAGCGCGACACCATGTTGTAGGTGGCGGTGACGCCGACCAGTTCGACGACGAGCTGTTCGTTTGCCAATGCGGCATGCGCGACGGCGAAGATGTCGTCATCCACCTCGACGTCGACGGTGATCGCGCGAATGAGCGCCATGATGGCGCGCTCGTTGGCGTCGAAGGCGTCGGCTTCATCGGCGAGTCCACGCAGAGCGTCGAGCTGTGCCTGCGTGCCGCCGGCCTTGAGGTACTCCGGCGCATGATGATGGAATTCATAGTCCGCGCCATTCAGCAAGGCGACCTGGCACATCGCCAGCTCGCGCAGCCTGGGCGAGAGTTCCAGGTTGTTACGCACTTCGCCGAGGAAGGCATTCCATCCCTTTGCAAAGGCCGGGCTGTGCAACAGCATGCGGTCCAGGTTCAGCAGCGTGCCGCCGCGACGGGCGCGAACGGTATCAACTACGGCTTTCGGTTCGGCAAGATCGAGCGGTTGATACGGAATGCGGGGCATGTTCATCTTCTCCTTGTCATGCATGGACTTGCGTTGCCGGCGAGGATGTTGCGGCACCTGTCGCGCTGCGGACGTCGCGATAGCCTGTTGCAACATCGATGGCGTCAGCCAGGCGGTCGATGATTTCGGCAATCGTCTCGGCGCTCGCAATGAACGGCGGTGCGAGCAGCACATGATCGCCTCGGCTGCCGTCTATCGTGCCGCCCATCGGGTACACCATCAGGCCGCGCGC
Organism: Noviherbaspirillum sp.; assembly: GCA_036384875.1. Lineage (GTDB taxonomy): Bacteria > Pseudomonadota > Gammaproteobacteria > Burkholderiales > Burkholderiaceae_D > Noviherbaspirillum. The sequence continues at coordinate 199 of DASVLM010000403.1, read as the reverse complement.
CAGCGCCTCGGCCTTGATCTTGGCGTGCACTTTCAACTTCGCGTCGAAAGGTTGTTTCGTTTCCCGGTCCGCGACCAGTTCGACGCCCTGGAACAAACCGCGTCCGCGTACCTCTCCCACATACGGGTGGCCGGCGAAGCGCTCTCGCAAACCGCTCATGAGTTGCTGCCCGCGTTCGCGCACATTCTCCAGCAAGTTG
>DASVLM010000402.1:0-2942 GCA_036384875.1 Noviherbaspirillum sp. | reverse complement strand
AAGTTCATGGGCGGCGACGGCATCTGCTCCACCGACCTGGCGCGTCTCGCGGGCGATGCCGTCGGCGAAGGCAAGGTCGTCTGCGCCGAGGCAGGCGGCGTGGAAGAAGGCATGAAGGGCGACCTGAACAAGTTCAAGGCGGCATTCGCCAAGCGCTTCAATCATGACGTCGTGCTGAACGCCCCCTACGCCTACGATGCCGTGATGACCATGGCGGACGCCATGCAGCGTGCCGGGTCCGCCGAGCCTGCGAAGTATCTGCCGCAGCTCGCCAAGATCAAGCACAAGGGCATCACCGGCATGATCGCCTTCGACCAGAATGGCGACTTGATCGACGGCACGCTCACGCTCTACACCTACAAGAACGGCAAGCGGGAAATGATTGCGGTGACCAAGTAAGCAAAGCGGCTGACCGACGCAACGTTGTCTTCCTCCGCACAGGGGTTTGCCGGCTTCGCGCCGGCTTTTTTACGTCAACGCAACCGCCCACCCCGCCACGTAGCACACCAGCGCCAGCGCAATGCCGCGAAACGGAATGCTGAACCAGTAGAGATGCGCCAGCACCAGCCAGTGCAGCAGGAGCAGCAGGCCGAGGCCGGCGAGAAAGGGCGAGCCGAACAGTAGGCCCGGCTGCGCCAGCGCAAGCCAGGCGTAGAGCACGCCGAAAAACATCACGCCGGCGCTATGGCTGGCATGAAAGCCGATGCCGGCACGCCAGAATGTTGTCTGCTTTGTGATGACGGGTGACACTGCATCGAGCCGTGCGCGCAAGTCGCGGTCGCGCGGATCGAACTTGCCGGTGAAAAAGGTATAGGCCATGTGCAGGCTGCCGAGCAGGAAAACGATGAGGGCGCTGGCGAGGATGAGGATGCGGGCAGTCATGACGGCTCCGGTGGCGTACGGGATGTGAGGCGATATGTCTTGCAGTGTAACGGGCGCCGGTTGACGATACTTGTACCGACCCGACAGGCGCTGCATCAGGCCGCCGGGCTCAGTCCACGGGAATGTAAAGCCGGTTGAAATCCGGTTGCGGAATCCGGTACATCCAGTAGGCCGGGTCGTCGCTGCGGATCTTGCGCACCAGCTCGGTCGGCGCCAGTCCGCTGAGTTCGGTGAAATCCCGATGCATGTGCGCCTGGTCGAAGTAGCCGCATTCTTGCGCAATGCCGGTGAGGTCGCCCCATGCCACAGTGGGATCAAGCAGCTTCGGCAGCGTCAGGCCAAAGCGCACGATGCGTCGCATATCGCGCAAAGGCAGGCCGAAGGCATCCCGCACCTTGCGTTCGAGCTGGCGTTCGCTGATGTTGAATTCGGCGGCGATGTCGATGGCCGGCGAGAACAGCTTGCGGTACTCGGCGGCGAGGGTGGTGCCGATGGTCTGCTTGTCGATGGGATGGAAGATGGAAAGCAGGAAGTCTTGCAGCAGCGCGATGTATTCCGGGATGGGGCGGTCTTCTTCGAGTTGATGCAGGAAGCGGTCTACGTGCTCCCTGCCGACAACATCGTGGATATCGAGCGCGCGAGAGGTGATTTCATGTGCGGACAAGCCTAATGCCTGCTGCAGCGCGCCGGGGCGGAACATGACGAAGATGCTGAGCGTGCCGGGTTCGTTGATGACGTGGCGTGGGGACATGGTGGCGCCGCTGAGCATGAAACGTGGGTGGGGGAGGAGGGCGCCGTCTGCTTGTGCCGTGCTGCTGTTGCCGCGCACCGTCAACGTCAGCGCGGGGCAGACGCGAGCGGGGAGGTGGGAGTCGCTGCCGGGATGCTCGATTGCGAGGAAGTGCATGAGCACGGGCGTGAGGGCGGGGGCGATGACGTAAGATTGCATGACAGGTGCAAGTTATGTATTCGATTTGGCTGAATACGTCACGGTGTGAATGTCAATCTTCGACCCAAACCGGCCAGATGCGTCTCTACAAAGCAGACGCTCAACAACAAGTTGAGGCGCCTGCGCGACTTTTCGCGCATTTCGCCTCGAACACTGAGTAAGGGGGGAGCACATGCCCTTGGATACTCCGCGCTGCGCTAATTTGTGCCACCAGAAAGGCGAGTGTTTGCCTTGAACAACGGCAGGATACCGTAACGGCAAAATGCCGGTCCGCAGTTGGCAAGGATGGTTCCCATATAGAGCAACACAGGCTCTTTCCACGGGTTCTGATTCAGTCGACAAATAATATTGAGGCCCGGAGTATTCTCGCCTGCGTAGGTTGGCTTTGTTTTTCTGAGATCCAGGCAGGTTGAAATTTCCGAATTGGAACTAAGGAGATTGGAGAGCCAAGGCTCCTGCTGAATAGCCTCTGACTTGTGCTCCTTTGCATATTGCAGCGCAAATTTCGCCTGCGAGATTGCGCTTCGAGACAAGGGGCTCACTCTGTCGAATATTTCTGCAGGTAGATCGGAGCCTTTCAGGGTGCAACCTAAGGCAGCTTCGCAACGAAACTCGAATGTCGTGGTTGGTGTGCTCTGGCCGAATTTCTTCGGCAATGAGGTCGAATAGAAACCCTCGAATTCGGAAATCTTGGTTAGCGGGAGAGGTGCTGGCGGGGGGCGATTAGCAGGCATCGCCGCAACTAATGCAGAAAGCGGTGCGGCCAACTTCTCGACTATCCACGGTGAACTTTCAGTCTGGAGTTTTCCTTGAACACTTACGTAGTTCTTTGCGGTGCCGACTATTTTGGTGCCGACGAGTTCACCTTCGAAATCTAACTCAAGAGGAAATTTTGGGTTGTTGAGTAGAGCGATTGCAACTTTGCCATTTCGGATTTGCCATTTATTCTTTGAAAAAACCTCATTTCTATTTCTGTAAATGAGAAGATGATTATCAAGAAAGTAGTAGTCGAAACGCTGGTCAAACGCCGTACCGGACCATGTTGTTCCAATCAGGGATTCTGCTAGTTGATCCTCGACAGGTGGCGTATCGGTCATTTGTGAGAACGCGG
>DASVLM010000401.1:0-2577 GCA_036384875.1 Noviherbaspirillum sp. | reverse complement strand
TTTCTGCTGCCATTTGGCTGGGCATTGCAAGCTTATGAGCACAATGCCATGCTTGACGTGCAGGATACCAAGGGAACCTGGCGAAAACGTCGAAACATGATTCGGGAACGTATCAAGGCCAATGACCCTGACTACGAACGCAACCCGGGTCACGATCTCTTGATAGCGTTCTTGCTGCCGAAGATTCAAAGTAAGCTCTTACCGGCAGGTACTGGGGAAAATTGATCTGCGCGCAGAATGTGACTGACTACGTTCGCAGTTCCGCCTTGGCCGTTATTTCCGAAAATAACCGGAGTACCGGCGAGGGCGCATTGGAGCAAAATACCCTTCGGGAAACTACTTGGCGAGAACGTCAGGGCTTAAGTGGTTTGAATTTGGCAGACCCGTGCCCGAAGTGATCGGACAACAGTTCTTCACAGTGATGTACAACTTCACCTGTTGCCGGATCTATGACCGTTTCTTTGTACAGGTCTTTATCTTTGTCAATGATTCGTTCCTTCGTCATCCACTTGTTATCCGATTTCCGCAGATCGTCCCCAGTGAAAATATCTTGCCTGGGATTTTTCTTCGAAGGCATGGTGACATCCTTTGCCTTGATCCGTAGACTTTCTTTTATCTCAATGCCGAAGTGGTCTTCAATACCCATCTGGATGGTTTTTTTAATCGACCCACATTGAGGACATACATACTCAGGTGCCGGTCGATGAGCCCACTCCTTGGGTAGAGGAGCGTTACAGTCCGTGCAGCAAACAGAAATAGAAATGTCATCGGTCATTCGCGAAGTCCTAAAAAATCAGTAGGATGGAGCAGATCGTCCGCAATGGACGGGAGAGTCATATCAAGATTAATCCAGCTTCTTTCTTAGCGAATCGGCCCGCCGTTTTACGCCAATCTTAGGGTTCATTGACAATGCTTCGTCGTAAACGGCCAGTGCTTCATCAAGTTGGCCAATGGTTTCCAGGGCCAGTCCCTGAAGCTTGAGCGCCATCGCTTTCCAGCCAGGTTCGTTATCGGCACCGGCGAGCCTGGCGCTATGGATTGTAGATAGGGCACGCCGGGCCTGATCCACATCGGAAGGATATTTCTTGAGCAGCGCTTCGGCGGCAAACAGCGAGATGTCGAAGCGTTTGGACGACAGGCATGCGTTTTCGTATGCTTCGCCATCGAGGAAGTCGCCCGAGCCATCGTAGGCGAATTTTCCCAGGTCGTTGTGCACGACGATGAAACGGCTGCCATCCGCGGAAAATTCGCAGTCATCAGCCCAGCCGGTCTGAGGGTTGACAGAAAATATCTCGCGGGATCGCCGTAGGTCGAAGGCAGTCAATCGATTACCGTCAGTATGATCGGGATTGTTTGCGGTCTGGCAGACAGCCCAAGCACCATCCGCCGATAAAGCACCGTTGAAGAGATTGGCCTCGAACCGACGCTTGTGCAAGATGCTCCCACTCGATGTGAATGCAACAAGCGTTCCTTGCAGTCCCTCTCCGAAATGCCAATCCTGCAGAATGAATATTCCATTGTCGGCGACGGCGCCTCGATTGGGACGTTCCAGTTTGCCGATGGCGGCAATCCGGTCATGCTCCATGTCGTAGAGGACATATGAACCGTGCCCCTTGTTGCGATGGCCGCCTCGTCCAGCATTGATATCCGCATCGCGCCAACCGAGAGCCCATCGTTTGGAAGGAGACATCGCATATGGCCCAAAGAAATCTATCGAGCGCACTTCCATCAAGTTGCCGACGAATGCGACACCGCGCTGTTTGCGGGAGGCGGCGGACGTATTTTCCTGTTTCGCTGCGGAGCCGGTGCTTGGTCGAAAAAGCACTCTAATCTTTTGTAATAAATTCATGGTCGACTGGGCGGCAGGTCAGATGAACGTGAAGGCCACCGATTGCCCGGTCTTGGCCGCACTGGCAAGGTCGTTCTCTTTATGCTTGAACAGATATTTCGCCAGCAATCCTGACGGCGAGCCGCTCTTTTCCGGTTTGAACAGCGAGACGTTGCCGAATACCAGAAAGCTGTCTTTTGCGCGGGACACCGCGACGTTCATCATATTGCGTCCCTTGTCGAAGAACATGCCTTGTTTGTGGTCTTCGCCATAAGTCGGAGAAAACAGCACGACGTCACGTTCGGCGCCTTGCAGGCGATGCACGGTGCCCACCGTGATTGCATAGCCTTTCTTCTTCGTATCCGGCATTTTCTTCTTAATGAGGTTTGCAATCAGGTGCGCTTGCGGGGAGAAGGGCGTAACGATGCCGACAATCTTGCCGATGGGCTGCGACAGGCCCGTTTTCGGATCAGGGTAATGCCGTTCGAGAAGCGCCCGATTCTGTACGATCCAGTCCACGATTGCCCGGGCTTCGGCCATATTCTTGCGGCTACCGCCTACTTTTTGGTCTCTGCTGGCAATCGCGAAATAGCCGAACGCGGGAAAAATTCTCTGATCGGCCGGTATCGATTCACGCACCGGATCCAATCGCCCTCCATAGACCAGTGCGTTGCAATAATCGATCAGCTCCGGCCCGCAGCGGCGGTGTTCGACCAGCATGAGACCGCGGATGTCTGGGTATTTCTGCA